>BBRT01000077.1 GCA_001417715.1 Candidatus Symbiothrix dinenymphae | reverse complement strand
CCCACATTGCGCAAAATCAGCTGCCACAAAAAAAATTTTTATGTTCTGCAACATAAAATCAAGCTAAAAAATGGTCATTTTGGGAATATTCCGTGTATTTTTCGACGTTTTTTGCTGAAAATTGGTGATTTTTGCCCAAAAATTGGGAATTTTTCATTTGTAGTACACAGGGGGGTATTGTGTATCAGGAAGTTAGGTCGTACCTTTGCGGCATGTATTTCAAGTTTTCATTACGGTATAACCCGGCGATAAACAGAAGTGATGCTTACTGGCGTTTGGTTGAGAGTTATCGGAACAACGATGACCGCGTTTGTCATCGCACGTTGCTCAATATTGGCTTTTTGAGCGAGGATGTAAGCATTGACCGGCTCAACTTGATACGGCGCAAACTCGTTGAACGTCAAGACAATATGACTAATAAATTGTTTCGTCAAGAGGAAATTGAAGATGCCGTTGTCAATCAATTGACTGACGAATGGTGGAATCGGTTGATTGGCGAAAAGCGCATAGATACGGGTGAAAAGCCGGCAAAAAAGCGCGGTAAAAATGGAGAAGTGCTGGAAACGATTTACTCTAACAGCCTGAAACACAGCGATGTAAAAGAGGTCGGAGCAGAGTCAATATGCTTTCAAACGCTTGAGCGACTGCAGTTTGCAGCGTTTTTGAAAAGTCAGGGATTTTCTCAAAAAGAGGTACAATTGGCACAGACACAGGTTATCAGTCGCGCCGTGCATCCTGCCTCCGAATTAGCTATGGCACAATGGATTAGAGAAAATTCAGCGGTATGCGAATTGACGGGTTTTCCCGTTTCCCAAATCAATAAAGACTGTCTGTATCGCATGGCCAAGAAACTGTACAATTTGCACACAGAACTCGAACATTATTTTTCCAAAACGACCAACGAACTCTTTGATATAGAGGACAAAATCATACTCTATGACCTGACCAACACCTATTTTGAGGGCAGAATGGCGGGGAGCAAAATTGCCAAACACGGTCGTAGCAAGGAGAAACGCTCGGATTGTAAACTCATCGTTTTAGCCGTAGTCATTAACCCACAGGGATTTATAAAGCACTCGTCCTTGCTGGAGGGCAATATTGCCGACCCCCAAACGCTCAAACAGGTGGTTATTGACCTTCGGGCGAAGACTACCATCGCCCAACAACGCGCCATCGTGGTGATGGATGCGGGCATTGCAACGGAAGAAAATTTGGCGATGTTGAAAGAAAATAACTTCGACTATATTTCTGTAAGTCGTTCTAAATTAAAAGATTATGAAGCGGTAGAAAGTTCAGAAATTGTTTGCGTAGCAGACCGAAAAGGTCAGAAAATAGAGCTGTTATCAGTTAAAAGTGAGAAAAGTGATGATTATTTTTTGCGAATAAAAAGTGAGGCTAAAGGTGAGAAAGAACGCTCTATGAATGCCCGTTTTCAGCAAGGTTTTGAGAATGGTTTGGAATGCATAAAGTCCTCATTCACAAAGAAAAGCGGCATCAAAACGGAAGTCAAGGTGCACGAACGTATCGGTCGCTTGAAGGCAAAATATCCGTCCATTCACAAACATTACGACATAACGTTTCAGGTTGAGATTAAGCAGATTACGAAAAAGAGGAAGAACCAATCAAAAGGAGTAAAAGAGCAGCGAATAGTGACTTCGATAGAGTGGCAAATAAAAGATAATGAGGCGATTAACGAACACAGTGGCATCTATTTTTTGCGCACTTCGATTCAAGATACCGAAAAAATACTTTGGGATTCCTACAACATTATTCGCGAAATAGAATCCACGTTTCGCTGCCTGAAAACAGATCTGGATTTACGCCCCATTTATCACAAAAAAGACCAAAGTTCATTGGCTCATTTACACCTGGGATTGCTTGCCTATCAGGTAGTTAGCACGATTCGTTATCAACTCAAACTCCTGCCTCAAAACGCAGAACAAAGCGAAGAAGAGCGCAAACTTTATCATTCGCAATGGAAGGAAATTGTGCGGACAGCGAACACTCAAAAGGCAATAACGACAACGGCACAAAACGTTCAGGATGAGGTGATTATCCTGCGAAAATGTTCCGAGCCAAGTCCCAAAGTCAAATTGCTCCACGACAAACTAAGGCATCGCCCATATCCATTCCAAACGAAAAAATTTGTAGTACACAAACAGGTTTTTGAAAAATTCCAA
>BBRT01000076.1 GCA_001417715.1 Candidatus Symbiothrix dinenymphae | reverse complement strand
AGCACGCCGGGAAAATGAACATCGCGGCGACAATGAATGTACAGACGTGGCGCGCCACGTCTCTACGAATAAATTTTCTATATGATTTCATATTTCTGATATTTTTAAATTATTAATTAAAAGGATACTTGCAATCCAATATTAAACCTCCTGTTAAGCGGATAGCCAAGTCCGTTGCCGCCGAGTTCAGGGTCCCACAATTTGAAGGCACTGAACGTAACCAGGTTTTCGGCACTGAAGTATAGCCGGCAACCTTGCAGCTTGATTTTTGCTATTGCCGGAAAGTTATAGCCGAGTTCTATTGACTTCAAACGTAGGAACGAGCCGTCGCGCAGCCACCAGGTGGACGAAACTGTATTATTGGGAATTTCAACCATTGACAAGCGGGGCCAGGCAGCATGCACATCGGGATTGGTTTCCGTCCATGAATTTTCGCCTATGAAGGAAAGCGCATTGCGTTCGTTCTGGAACGGTGAAATGGCATTGGGGTCAATGAAAAATGAAACCCTTGCATTCCCTTGAAAGAAGAAGGAAAAATCAAATTTTTTGAACCCTGCCGACAGTCCGAAACCGTATTGTATTTCCGGCACCGAGGGGTAGCCGAGGGGAATCACGTCGTCAGTATCTACTTTGCCATCACCGTTAATGTCGCTATATTTGATGTCGCCCGCCTCTACTATGCTTGCTGCTCCTACGGACTGTGGGGGCGAATTTTTTATTTCATTCACGTCCACAAAGAGCCTTTCGGCTGCATAGCCATAAAGCTGACTGATGTTGCGCCCCACCTGACTCAAATATTCGTCCTTATAATTCGGCTCATCCAATTTAAGGTATTTATTGACGGCATACGTCAAGTTGCCCCGACCGGTGAGCCAGAAATCTTTGTTGAAAAAGTGCTGATAGTCGATGGAACCGTCAATTCCCTGCGATTGTACTTTGCCGACATTGCCTCTCACCACGGTTTCCAGACCTGCTGATGCGGGGAGATTTTTTCTGTCCAAATAAATGTTGCTCCGGTAATCGCGGAATAGGTCTACCTGCAATTTCAAGTCTTCGCCTTTGAAAAAGCCTAATTCCAGCCCAAGATTATATTTTTCGGAAACTTCCCAGGTGATGTCAGGATTGGCATAACGGTCGATGCGATATCCGTTGTATGCATTACTTAACGAATTACCCCACCTGTATGGACTTGGACTGCCGGTCATGACAATATTCGACAGGAAAAAGAATCTTTCTTTCCGTTCGGCGATGGCGTCATTGCCCACTTGTCCGTAAGTAAATTTCAGTTTCAACAAACTGACAGCTTCTTTCATCGGCTCCCAAAACGCTTCGTTGGAAGCCAACCAACCGGCACCTATGGAGGGGAAAAATCCGAATTTCTTATCTCCTGTGAATTTTTCAGAGCCATTGTAACCGAATGCAAATTCGGCAAAATAACGGTTATCGTAATCGTAGGTAGCCCTGCCGGAAAGACCCGCATTCCTTTCGGGCAACGATTCATAGATGTTGCCTGATATGCCGCTGGTCAGCAAATATTCCTCCGCCATACCCACAACCATCGCTCCTACGGAATGGCTGCCGAATTGACGGTCCCAATTCAACCGTCCTTCGTAATAGTAGTGGGTAGTGGCATCACGTTTGCCTTCCACATTGCCAAGATAGGCTTGGCCTGTAGTAGGGTTGAGATTCAGCAAAGTGTATTGATTCGTAATCGGGTCGTAGGTATTCACCGAATAGTAATATGGATCTATCTTACGTCGACCGGAAGAAAGACCCCATACATTGGCAGAAACTTTTGCCTGCAATTTTAATCCTTCGGTAAGCATGTCCAAATCCTGCAACAGTGTCACCTGTGTGGTGAGCGTACTTTCGTCCCGAGTTTCATATCCCTTCACCATTTCGGCATAAGGGTTGACGCGGGGAGTAGAACCTCCGTATGGGAAAACACTTCCAAACAGGATGTTTTTTGTGTAGCGATTAGCATCGTCCGGCTCATATACAGCGGGAAAATCCACCGGATTGGTATTCATCACCGTTTTGAAGATGTCGCTTGCCGAGGTGTAGGGTCCGGTATATTTTTCGAAACGTCCCTGAATACGGGTGTCCAATGTGGTGGTTTTGGTCAGTTTGAAAATGACATTACTCCGCACATGGAACCGGTTGATATCAATATTGTTGTTGTAATTGTTCCGCC
>BBRT01000075.1 GCA_001417715.1 Candidatus Symbiothrix dinenymphae | reverse complement strand
TAGCACGGCACCGCCGGGGATAGCTTGCTTAACAACAACATTATCAACCTTTCCGGGAGGCGTGCCATCAACAGGCCATTGCCCTATCACTTCCTCCTTGCATCCTGATAAACAGAATAACATAACCAGGGTGCACGCTACAAGGGTGCACGTTGCACGGCGTATCACATCCGGCAATAAGCAATTTTTAAAAATTGAATTGTTCATAATTATATAAATTTGAAATTTGTAAATACCGTGTGCTACCATCCATAGTTCTGTATCAAATTGTTGTTTACAATCATGGCAGAATTGCTGATAGGCCAGAAGTAATCCTTTGTGGAAAACTTAACAGAAGGGCTTGAGACCTGCGTCTTGATATAGAACTCGTCTACAGTTTCGCCTCTCACATTCCAACCCATCGGTTGGTTGTTGAGTTCCTGTATCTGTTTCCAGCGGCGTATGTCCCAGAACCGTTTGCCTTCGAGAGCCAGTTCTATCGTGCGCTCCTTGTGTATAATGTCGCGCAGTCCGATTTGAGTGGAAGGCTTGTTGGGCTGGTACGAATGTAGGTTCCAAGCATTAACCACGCCGTCGAGACCTACACGGTCGCGTATCCTATCAATATATATCAGGGCTTCGGTGCGTGCGGATGCGGTGTTTTCAGCCTCATTCACAGCCTCTGCATACATCAGGTACAAATCAGCCAACCGCATGATGGGGAAAGGGAAGAATTCAAAAGCAGGTTGTTGATTTGCTTGTTGAGTATTCTTGAAATGGCTCATCTTCTTTGCGGCATATCCGGTGATGGAATAGCCCTCACGCATGCCCGACACGCCGCCACTGAAGAAGTTGCAATATTTGACGTCCGTGGCGAAATCGTAATAACCCGAACCGTAGAAGATACCGCGGTCGAAGCCTATGCTTGCATAGAAACGCGGCTCGCGGTTATAGTGCAAGTAAACAGTTTTTTCGCCGTTCTTTACATAATACTGCTCATCGGGATTGTCGCCCGAAGGCTCCGGACGCACCTCAAAGCGATTTTCGTACCATCCGTTATCCACCCAGTCCTTGTCCTCTTCTATCGGCACGCCATTGGAACAGTAAGAGGATTCGACCAACTTGGGAGTAGGGGCCCACTCGCTGCAGATATGAGCAACGTAAGTGCCCAGGTCCACTAATCTGGCGGAGGCATATTTGCCCATTGAGGCTGAAGCACTTCCGGTGTTGAGGTAATGCGTATTGCCCCATAGCAACTCTTTGTTCCATCGGTCGCATATAGCCTGACGGTACTTTATCTCCGTTTGGAACGGGTTGGGCTGACTCTGTACCAGCACGTCTATCTGGTCATAGAGTGCCTTTTGTTGAGCGTGCGCTTCGTCGATAGCCAACTTGCACGCCGCGGCTGCTCTCGCCCATTTAGAAACGTCATAAGTCTGATTAAACAACGCCACGCCGCGATTGTCCACCATTCCTGCATAGTCGCTATTGCCGTTAAACAAAGGGCTTGCGGCAAACAGCAAGACTTCCGCGCGCATAGCCAGCGCGCCGAGTTTATCAATCCTGCCGGCTTCCGTGCCTTCCATTATCTCTCTGGCGTTTGGCAAATCCGCCGAGGCTTCAAGCATCAGATTGGCAATATAGTTCACCACCGAATCCACCGGGTCGCGATAAACGCGAACCTGTTCGGGCGTAGCGTCCACCGGGATATTTTTGTCGGTGACAGGAATAGGTCCGTAGCATTTGAAAAGAAAGTAATGATAGTAGGCTTTCAGAAATTTCACTTCAGCCACCCACCTTGTGAATTCATCGTCTTCCAAGTCAGGTACTTCGCCTATTTTCTCGAGAAAAATATTGCAGTCGCGAATGCCCACAAACAGATTATCGTCCCAAAAATTGAGCAGCACGGTGGAAGCCGATTGCTCACCGCGTGCTATATAGGACCCTTGCAGCGTTGGATACCACGAATGCTGTTGTGCGCTGTATCTTTGCCACGTTTCGTCGCTTCCGCCCATTGCCGGGTCAGAATCAAGGTCGCCTATTCGCGGGCGATAGTCGTAGCAGGTAAAGAGGTATCGCTCGGCGACCTGACGGCTACGAAAAGCATAATCAATAGTCGCAATATTGTCGGGTACTACGTCAACAAATGAACAAGACCCTGTAAACAAGAGCGTTAAGAACAAAAATATATAATGAAATGTTTTCATAATTTAATA
>BBRT01000074.1 GCA_001417715.1 Candidatus Symbiothrix dinenymphae | reverse complement strand
GAAAGGAATGGTCAGCACATCGCTCAGTATGTTGTAATGTTTATTGTTTGAAACGCCGTCTTAGTTAGCTCCCAATCTCTTTGCCCACTGTGCGCCATTGGGAAGCATCCCGATTATGCCGAGGGGACCCGTGATGGTGCTTGGCTCGGCAACGATTTGGGTGGCTCCGACAGAGATGTAATAACCGCCGCTCGCCGCCACATTGCCCATCGACACGACCACCGGCTTCACAGCGCGCAATTCAGCCACCGCGTGCCAGATTTGTTCGGAAGCGAACGCACTTCCGCCCGGCGAATTGACGCGGAACACGACGGCTTTCACGTTCTCATCTTTCCGCAATTTGTTCAGTTCTTTGACATATTCTTTGGCGGTAATCACGTTTTCGCCACCGGAAAACAGGCTCGGTACAGCATCTTCCACAATTTCACCGGCGGCATAGAGGATGGCGATGGTTTCTTTGGCGGCCGATTTTCTCTCTAACGGCACCGATTTGAGGTCGCTCACGGAGGCAAATTTCAGGTCGTCTTTCTCTTTCGTGTTGGTTTTTGTTTTGAGAATTTTCCCCACTTCATCGCGGTATTTCAAATCGTCAATCAGCTTATATTCAGCCACTTTCTGCGGGTCAGCAAATATCAAACACTCATCGGCATAGCGGTTGAGTTGGTCAATGGTGATGCCGCGACTTTCGGCAATGCCCGTCAGCAAAGTGTTCCAAATGTCTCCGAGATAGGCAGTTACCTGTTCGCGATTGGCGGCACTCATCTGCTTTTCGGTATAGGGTTCGACCGCCGATTTGTAGCTGCCGACCTTATAGACCTGCATCTCGATGCCCCATTTTTCGAGGATTTGCTTGTTGAATTGGATGGATTTTGCCAATCCGCGAAAATCGAACATCCCCTGCGGATTCAGATAGATAGAATCAGCCACTGAAGCAATTGCGTAGGCACTTTGCGCGTAAACATCGGCGTAGGCAATCACAAATTTGCCACTCGCCTTGAAGTCCGTCAACGCCTTGCGAATCGGTTGCACATTGGCATATCCCGACTCCATCATGCCGCCTTCCAGATAGATACCGCTGATTTTGTCGTTCGTTTTCGCCTTCTCAATGGCAGAAAGGATGTCGTTCAGACCCACCTTCTCAATGGAAGAGCCGCTGAACAACGCATCAAACGGGTCGGACGTAGCGCGGTCGCTCACCACGGCATCGAGACTGATTTTCAGCACCGTGTTGTCACGCACCTGATACACAGCCGCCCCACCGGTACTCGCCACCATGCCAATCAGCACGACAAACGAGAGAAAAAACAAAATTCCACCGGCAATAAACACGCCCAGGGTGGATGCAAACACCATTTTCAGAAAATTTTTCATACTTTATTTATTATGAAGATTTATAAAATTTGTCAATATCTGTGCGCCGACTTTTCCACTTTTTTCGGGGTGAAACTGCGTAGCATAAAAATTATCTTTCTGCAGCGATGAGCAAAACGGTTGGATATAATCCGTTGTCGCAATGGCATTTGCATTGGTCGGCACATAATAGCTGTGCACAAAATAAACAAATTCGCCTTCGTTGATGCCTTTATACAACTCGCCTTTCAAACCCGTCAACGTGTTCCAACCAATATGCGGCACTTTATCGGCATGTTGCTGTGGCTGAAAGCGTTGCACCGGCACATCAAAAATGCCCAGACAATCCACATTGCCCTCTTCCGAAAACCGGCACAAAAGTTGCATCCCGATGCAAATGCCTAATACAGGCTGTTTCAGGCTGATAATCAATTCATCCAAGCGGTGCGCCCTGAGGTATTGCATCGTTTGGGTGGCTTCGCCCTGTCCGGGAAAAATCACCTTGTCAGCCCTGCTAATCGCCTCTTTATCAGCCGTCACAACAGCCTCAACGCCCAATCGCTTCAGGGCATTGACAACGGAACAGATGTTACCGGCATTGTAGTCAATGATTGCAACGTTCATTTTTTAATTATCATTTAACGGCTGCAAAGATACGAAAAAGTTATGAGAAATGTGTCGCGCACCCCTTGGTTCCCTAATCATTCATAACTCATAACTTTTCCCTACCTTTGCACCCCAATACGAAAAAAAAATGGCTGACGAAACATTTGTTGACATACAGGGGGCGCGTGTTCACAATTTGAAGAATGTGGATGTGAAAATTCCGCGCGATAAATTGACTGTAATCACG
>BBRT01000073.1 GCA_001417715.1 Candidatus Symbiothrix dinenymphae | reverse complement strand
CTTTTTGCAAAGTTTGCAAACTTCTTACATTTACGTTTTTGTTTCATTAATTTTATTTTTAATGTTTAACAAAATTTGGTGTGAACTGCCACTATGACTACTCGGCGGCAAAGGTAGTGAATGTTTTTGAAATGACAATGGATTTTTCTGAACTTTAACATTTGGTTGTGTTAATGTTTGTTAATTTTTTTGTTATTGGGGAGTCAAGCCTTCCATATACCGTTTGGAGTGAATAGAAATTTTTCCTAACTTTGTCCCCGATTTTGAGCAGAGTTTAAATGGACTTCGGTTCTGTTATAAAGTCAAAATGTAAAATTGGTATTTTTTAGAAGTCCTCCAAAAAAAAATTATTACAATGAAAGTACAAGAAGTGCTAAGTGATTTGAAGCGGAGATTTCCGAATGAGCCGGAATATCTGCAAGCCGTGACGGAAGTGTTAGAGTCGATTGAGGATGTGTATAATGCGCATCCGGAGTTTGAAAAAGCCAATCTCATTGAGCGGTTGTGCATTCCTGACCGGATTTTTACGTTCCGTGTCACATGGGTGGACGACAAGGGCAATGTCAAGGTGAACACCGGCTACCGTGTCCAACACAGCAACGTGATTGGTCCGTACAAGGGCGGGCTCCGTTTGCACGCATCGGTCAATGCCTCTATTTTGAAGTTTTTGGCGTTTGAGCAAACATTCAAAAACGCCTTGACCACCCTGCCAATGGGCGGAGCTAAGGGTGGTTCAGACTTTTCTCCGAAAGGGAAATCCAGTGCCGAAGTGATGCGTTTTTGTCAAGCTTTTATGCTTGAATTGTGGAAACACATTGGCTCCGATACGGATGTTCCGGCAGGTGATATTGGAGTAGGAGGTCGCGAAATCGGCTATCTGTTTGGGATGTACAAGAAGTTACAGGGCGAATTTACGGGCGTTCTCACCGGAAAAGGCTTGGACTTTGGCGGCTCCCTGATTCGTCCGGAAGCAACAGGCTACGGAAATATCTACTTCCTGTTGGAAATGTTAAAAACGAAAAACATCGACATCAAAGGCAAAAAATGTTTGGTTTCCGGCTCGGGCAATGTAGCGCAATACACCTGCGAAAAGTTGCTCGAATTGGGTGCAATCCCGACCTCTTTGTCCGATTCTGACGGCTATATTTATGACCCGGCAGGCATCACCCGCGAAAAATTGGATTATGTGATGGAACTGAAAAACGAATATCGCGGACGTATCCACGAGTATGCCGAAAAATACGGCTGCAAATATGTAGCCGGAGGGCGCGTATGGTCTGAAGTGGGCGATATAGCCTTGCCTTCTGCCACTCAAAACGAGATACGACTGGAAGATGCCAAACACTTGGTAGAAACCGGTTGCATTGCCGTGAGCGAAGGTGCGAACATGCCATCGACGCCGGAAGCCATCGAAGTGTTCCAAAAAGCCGGTATCCTGTATGCGCCGGGCAAAGCGGCAAACGCAGGCGGCGTGGCAACATCAGGCTTGGAGATGACCCAAAACTCCATTCGGCTGTCGTGGACACGCGAAGAAGTGGATGCCAAATTGCAACAAATCATGAAAAGTATTCACGCGCAATGTGTGAAATACGGCACTCAGCCGAACGGCACCATCGACTATGTGAAAGGTGCCAACATAGCCGGTTTCATGAAAGTGGCAAAAGCAATGATGGCGCAAGGCGTGTTGTAATCACAGGAACGCTAATTCTGAAATTGTAGGGGCAGGTCGCGACCTGCCCTTGCTTTTTAATAGATGAATTTTCCAAACTCGCTCTCAATCACCAGTTCTTTTTGAGCAGCCGCCTCCACAAAGCCCACCACTTGCGCATCAATACCAAATGATTGCGAAATGGCGATGACGGCTTCGGCATACTGCGGCGGGAGGTAGATTTCCATGCGGTGACCCATGTTGAAGACTTTGTACATTTCTTGCCAGTCCGTTCCCGACTGTTCCTGAATCAGTTTGAAGAGAGGCGGAACGGGGAAGAGGTTGTTTTTGGTCACTTTCAGATTGTCGATGAAGTGCAGGATTTTTGTTTGCGCCCCACCTGACACATGCACCATGCCGTGAATTTTGGGGCGTAGCTCGTCCAACAGTTTTTTGATGACCGGCGCGTAGGTGCGGGTGGGTGAGAGCACTAATTTTCCGGCGTCGATGCCCAGCCCTTCGATTTGGTCGGTTAGTTTTTTTTGCGCGGAATAGAAGGGGTTGGCGGGC
>BBRT01000072.1 GCA_001417715.1 Candidatus Symbiothrix dinenymphae | reverse complement strand
CGCAACCCGGGTCTAATGAGCGGAGAATTTGCACCTCACCCACAGAACCGTCCTTTTCAATCACAAAACGCAGAATAACCTTGCCCTGAATACCCTGTTCTTGCGCTACAGGCGGATATGAGATATTCTTCGCCAGAAAAGTATTGAGTTCTTTCATTCCTCCGGGGAATCCGGCGTCTACTTCCACATGGGTATGAATTTCTTCAACTTCTTGAATTACAACCTTATGGTCTGCCAAGTCGGCGATGTCCACACCATCTTTGGAACCGGCCACGTCCGCCACAGAAATCTGGGCGTCGGTGTTGGTCAATTCCTCTTGTGTCTTCATCAAATCTTCATCGCTCACATTTTCGTCCTTATCAATGACCGGAGGGGTCAGCTTCACCGTTTCCTTCAAAATCGGGGGCGGAGCCACTAACTCGGCAGCCTTGATTTTATTCTCTTCCGGTATCTCCTGCTCGCTCAAATCAATCATCTCAACTTCGGTAACTTGTTCTATCACCTTTGGGGCAGGCATCACCGCACTCACCAATCGTGGCAGATAGATGAGCGTCAAGCCAGCCAATGTTACGATTATCAAGGACTTAACGTGTCTGTCCGAAGAATTGTCCCGCATAGTATAAGCACCGTACTGTTTGTTTTTACCTTCAAAAACAATGTCCAGCCACTTCTGCGCAGTTAAATCAATATCTTTAGCCATATCATTCTTTTTTTTTAATTGTTATACTTCATTCTGCCCCGTCATTTCTTGCCCGCTTTGCCTGCCAGAACAATTTCTTCTTCCGTCAAGTAGTTGCTGTTCTCCGTTTTGTTGAAGAGCAACCGCCTGTCGCCGGGGGGTCAATTCAATCACCGCGTAGGCACCAATGTTGCAAACCAACATTTCGTCCAATGCGTCCACCATGTTTTTGTACGTTGTCAAATCGCTGGGCTTAATCATCACCGTAGGGGCAATTTTCAACTCTTTCATTGCTTTTTCCTGGATAGCAGCCGATTCTCGTCTAAACACAGAATCCACCATTTTCCCTTCTTGCAGTTGCAATTTCAGCTCTTGTATTTCTTCATACGTACCTTTGTTCTTTTCCAATAAGAATTGCCTGATACCTTCGGGGTCTTCGGGATTCCAACTCGCTTCTTTCAAAAAGTTGGGGTCGGAATACGCCACGTTCTCCACCATTCCGGCATAATAATAAAGCTTGTTTTCGGCACCCAGCAACAGTGTAACTGCGCCGGACTCTCGCACTTTATTTTTTTCCTCTTCTTTGACTTCGGCGTCAGAAGGCATATTTATCGGCAATGTCTCCGGTTTCAGGAGCGACGAACACAACATAAAGAATGTTATCAGCAACATATTCATATCCACCATCGGGGTGAAATCGACACGCAAGTGCTGCTTCTTCTGTTTATTTTTTCCGCCACCTTCTTCTTTTACTTGTACTTCAGACATTTTTTTTACGTTTTAAAATGTGTTTACTCGCTTGAGGCGGTTTTCAAATTCGTTATCAAGAGGTAACGATTTTTCTTCATCTTCCTCAAGTCATCCATCACCGTTTTTACCACCAAGTACTCGGTCGATTTATCGGCTTTGATAGCAATATGCAAGTCACGATTGACCTCACTTGCGTGTGCTACCCAGCGACTAAATTCGTTATCCGAAGCAATTTCGCCTTTGGCATCTGTCAATAATTCGTCCTTTGCAGGAATACCGACGCGCAGACTTTCAAGATTTTTCATGTACTCATCCTGTTTGTCGGTAGGCAAATCCAGAAAACCTGCCATACTGCGAATGGGCACACCAAACGCTTGCAATGCTTTGAAAGTGTTCAGTTGTGTGGTGGTAAAAGTAATTCCGTAATCTTTGCCTACCGCTTCCAATGTTTCTTTTTTAACATTGTCGTTGTCAAAACTCATAAAGATTTTCCCTTTAGAGTCCACCAAAATCGTCAGCAGGTTTGTTTCCGGTATTTTGATTTCGGAAACCGAGCTGGGTGTTGCCACCTCAATTGGTTCTTTCTGGACAAATGTTGAAGTCAACATGAAGAAAGTAAGCAAAAGCACGGTCACATCACTCATCGCCGTCATGTCGATGAATGTGCTCTGTTTTTTTACTTTTGCTTTTGCCAGCGTCGTTTATGCGTTATGAGTTTCTGCATAAGTTTGCGTGAGCGCAAAGCCCATTTCGTCGATGGCGTAGGTCATCTCATCAATTTTACCCGTGAAAAAGGAGTACGTGATGATAGCCAAAGAACCTGTCGCGATACCGGAAGCCGTGTTAATCAAGGCTTCGGAAATACCGGTCGACAACCCCACAGCATCCGAACCCCCG
>BBRT01000071.1 GCA_001417715.1 Candidatus Symbiothrix dinenymphae | reverse complement strand
GGCAGAACGGCTTTTTGTGGACGACGAAGAAGTCGCCCGCTCCCCGACGCAGAACTTCAACGGCATCCCTAAAGCCGGTGACATCAAATATACCGACATCAACGGCGACGGCAAGGTGGAGTTGACTGATCAAGATGCCATGGGGTATCCCACAACGCCCGAAATACAGTATGGCTTCGGATTGTCCGCCGGCTATAAGCATGTCGATTGCTCTTTCTTCTTCCAGGGGAATGCCAGGGTTTCGTTCTTTATCGACCCGGTGGGCATCGCGCCGTTTGAAAACAGGCGCAACGCCCTGGCGATAGTAACACAGGGTGCATGGACTGAAACAAATCCCGATGTACACGCTTTCTGGCCCCGCTTGTCGGTGGACAGGATAGAAAACAATACGGGCAGGAACTTACAAAACGTCAACCCCGGAGATGACAACCACCCTGAACTAAACTGGAGTTCTTCGTGGTGGTTGCGCAACGGCTCGTTCCTACGACTGAAAACAGTTGAAGTGGGTTACAACACGAATGCCATCAAGAAAATAGGATTGGAAAACCTCCGAGTCTATTTCAGTGCAGAAAACCTGTTCGTAATCAGTTCCTTCAAGTTGTGGGACCCCGAAATGGGAGGCAATGGCATGGGCTACCCGCTGAACAGACGGTTTAATGTAGGATTGCAATTATCATTTTAATGTCTGAACTGTGATTTTAATATGATTAATTTGATTAGTATGATTAATAATTAATAAAAAAGAATATGAAAAAAAATATTTATAAAACAATCATCGCCGCGGTGCTCATTTTGCCATCGTGCAGCGATTATTTAGATGTCGTTCCCGACAAGAGCATGACTCTTGAAAATTTCTTTACCATAAGGGAAGAAGCTGCCTACGCATTGGCAAGGACATACAGTTATCTCCCGCATGATGAGGACAGGTCGTCCTCATGGCTGCTGGGTGACGAGTGGGTGAATTCTCAATCAGATGACGCACCCTCCTCCGCCTATGGCGGCCGTTTCAAGGGTATTCATATCATGAAGAGGTTTCAGAGTGCCGACGACCCCCTATTGGGGACATGGTCGGGCACCGGATTGGGCAATGACCTGTATGAGGGCATCAATATCTGCAATCTCTTCATTGACAGGGTAGATGGGATACATGACATGAGAGCGGAAGAAATTGCCGACTGGAAAGCGCAGGTAAAGTTTCTGAAAGCGTATTATCACTTTCTGCTCTTGCGGCAGTACGGTCCCATCGCTATCATGGACGCGGCTACTTCGCCGGACACCAACCCGAAAGATCAGTTTGTTTTGCGCAGCAAAATAGACGACTGTTTCGACTATATCATCAGGACGATGGATGAAGCCATCCAGTCGCTTTTGTTGGAAAAGAACGGCAATGACCTCGGACAGGTGGACAAGTTGGCGGCAGTAGCCATCAAGGCGCGGGTGCTGCTCTACAGAGCAAGTCCGTTCTACAGTGGCAACACGGATTACTTCGATTTCTACGACCATGACAAGAAACCGTTTTTCCCGCAAGATAACGCCGCCACCACCAAAGCCAAATGGCAAGATGCAGAAGCTGCCATAGATGCAGCCATTGCGCTCTGCGAGGCAAACAGAAAAGAACTGTACACATACAAAAAACGAATATGGTCGCAAGAGATTAACGACGCGAAACTAAATCCCAGACTGGATACGCTCTATACTTTGAGATGGCTGCTCGCTGACCAGTGGAACGAGGAACTGATATGGGGACAGTCCAATATCAGTCCATACAGTATGACCAGTGAATCTTTAGTGGCCGTTGATGCCAATATTGTGTTGCCGAACAACCCCCTCTATCAGGGTACTGCAAACAATCCGAGTTACTCCCGAAATCTGTTGGGAGCTACCTATAAAATGTTAGAAAGGTTTTATACCAAAAACGGACTTCCTTTGGATGACGACATCACGTTCGACCGCGACCATATATATGACCATGTGTTTACGCCGGACACGACGGGTGGTCCATACGACTATCTTGGTTTCCTGCAGTCGCACTTCGAAACAATTCAACTCTATTTAGACCGTGAGCCGCGCTTCTATGCCAATATGGGTATTACCGGCGGTTACTGGCGCGGGCACAATTTCCGAATCGCAACGGACTTCTATAATCAAGGTCAGGCCGGTGGTAATATCGGCGGTTCTAACCGTTTTTGGACGGGTATAGGCACTCAAAAAGTAATACATCCCAACAGCCGTTCGGGCGGCTGGGGGGTGACGGTGTTTTATCCGCTTCCGCTTATCCGTTTCGCAGACTTGTAACCGCTGAAAGCTTAAGCCCGCAACGAACAGTCGGATAATCCGGCCGGGGACGTGTG
>BBRT01000070.1 GCA_001417715.1 Candidatus Symbiothrix dinenymphae | reverse complement strand
TTATTTATTCGTTCTAAATATGTATCTTTGCAGCCAAAAAGAATAATAAATATGGATACAAAAGAGCAACAAAGTATTGAATTATGGAAAGCCAAATCAATTGAGCGTTCCAAAGCGATTAAGCGACTAAAAAAGCGAATTAAGGAAATAGAACACAGTCGCGACAGTTGGAAAGAAAAATCTTTTGCAAATAAAGAGCGTGCAGACAGGTATGAAAATGATTTGTCGCAGATAAAAAAAAAACTGAACGAGATAACAGCGTAGTATTATTGCCTTGTAAAAATCGTCCAAAATATCATCGTTATGACGATTTTATAATACAACTTGCATTATCGTTAGTATTGCGTGTTGGTGTTAGTTTCAGGGCTGCGAGTAAGATATTTTGCGAGCTTCATCTTTGCTTGCATTTAAATCTTGGGACTCCAACACATACTACCATACTGCTTTGGACTAAAAAACAAGGTGTAGGAAATTTTCGGGAAAAGGAATATTTTAACACCCAAAAATGGATTTTGATAGCCGATGAAAGTATTCAATTTGGCAACAAAAAATTATTGTTTGTAATAGCCGTTCCTGTTTCAATGGAAAACAAGGGTAGTTACTTGAAATACAATGATATAACTCCGTTGAAAATAAAAGTATCAACGTCTTGGAAGGCTGAAGAGATTGCAGAAGTAATAAAAAACACCATAGATATTAAGCAGATTGAATATGCTGTATCCGACCTCGGAAGCAATCTGACAAAGGCATTTAGTATTTTGAATATCAAACATATAGAAGATATAAATCACAAATTTTCATGGATGATGCAGCATCTTTTTGAGGAAGATGAAATATTTAAGAATTACACAAAAGAACTATCTGATATGCGTGCAAAACTTTCGATGGGTAAATGTGCTCGCATCGTGCCTCCCAATCAACGAATAATGTCCCGATACATGAACCTGACACCACTTTTCAAGTGGGGAGTAAAGATGCTTAAACTTTTGGAAAACAATTGTTTAACAGAAGACGAATGCGAAAAATTAAAATTTTTGCCTCTATACAAAACCTTTATATTAGAGACTTACGAATTGCTTTGCAGCATGAATCAGACACAAAAAATAATGAAGAAAAATGGCATGAGTACGGCAAGTATAAACGAAGCATTGCAATTACTTGACGCACAGAACAATGCGAACGCAGAGATTATCAAATCAAAATTTATAGAGTATGTTCATAAAATGCAGCTAAGGGTGAGCGGACGGGAGTGTGTAATTTGTTCGAGCGACATTATAGAATCCTGTTTTGGAAAATACAAAGAACTTGTCAAAACAAACAAATCGGTAGGAATTAGCGATTTGTCGCTTTGTATATCGGCTATGCTTGGCAACAATAGTAATTTGAAAAAACAATTTGAAACTGTCTCAATAGATCGATTGAAGGAGTGGAAAAAAGAAAATATTGGTGAAACTCTGTTTGGTGAAAAAATAAATCTTATGAAAAAAGTTGCGTGAATATTTTCTTGGAAATAACAATCTTTTTGACACCCCACCCTACGGGATAAACGCAGAAAGAAATAGGTAATATATTCGGTATTCATTTAAAATATTTATTTATGAAACAGATACATGTTGTATTAGAATTAGGAAGAGATGGTTACGGGGTTTGTTTTCGTGAGATAGATAACATCTTCGGGTTTGGAGAAACGGTGGTAAAAGCAATGCAGGATGCCAAAGATGTCATAAAATTTTATTTGGAATGTTTAGAAGAACGCGATAAATCCATTCCTGAAATTTTGCAAGGTGAATACGAATTGGTATTTGAATTTGACATTGAAGCGTTGCTGAAATACATTGACGGGACGGTAACAAAAACAGCACTTGCAAAAGCATCCGGCATTCACCCGTCGCAACTGAGCCATTACAGTTCAGGGTTGAAAAAACCACGCAAGCCACAACGCGAAAAAATCATCGCCGGATTGCACAAATTAGGAGCCGATTTGATGGCTGTGTCGTAGCGCATCACTACTTAATCTCCTCAAAATCAACATATTCACCCTCATTGGCATCAATGAGTTTTTCTTTGACTTCCGGCTGCGGTTGCGTTTTCGTGCGCTGTTGCTGTGCAGCTTGCTGTTGTTTAGCTTGCTGTTGCCTGCCACTTTGTGTTTGCGTGAAATTGACACCAAATAGCTTTTGCGCAATGGATTTCAGGAAGGAAACACTAAATATGATGAATCCTCCCGACAATAAGAGCAGAAATAAAACTACAAGTAAAAAAAACTTAAACATAATTTATTTAGAGTTTAGTGATTAGAGTTTAGAGTTTAGTTTTTGAGTTAGCGCTTTTGTGGTGGATTTCAGCATTTTCAGGATTTCCTCACAATCGCTTTTCATTGACTTATACTCATCGTTATTTATAAATTCTGTTTCACATAGTATATCAAGCCAATAGATTGTTTCTGCGGCTTCTTTCAACGCGATATACACCTTCAACAAGAAATCTTTTTCACTTATTCCATATTCGGCTTCCGCCAAATTAGCACCAATACTCGTGCCACTCCGCAGAAGCTGTTTTGACAACACAAACTCCCGCTTCTCACCACACAAATACTTATACAAGTTCACAATCCGAACTGCAAACACCCTACTCTTATACCGAGCCGTCTTCTCAACTTCCATAAAAAAACTATATCAAAAAAAACTAAACTCTAAACTCTACTAACTAAACTCTATATTCAGGCTTCTTCCGAAAAATGCTCCTGCAACACCGACCGATAGGCATTGAAAATCTTCGATTGCGAGATGAAGCCCAGATAGTGCCCTTCGCTGTCGATTACGGGCAGGTTCCATGCTTTGGTTTCTTCAAACACCTGCATGATTTTTTCGGCGGGCATGTGGTTGTAGATTTTTGCGGGGGGCGACACCATGAATTTGTTTACCAGCATTCGGTCGTACCATTCGGGGCGAAACATGATGTTGCGGATGTTGTCGAGCAGGACGATGCCTCGCAGGACGTTTTTGTCGTCGGTCACGGGGAAAACGTTGCGCTTCGACTTAGAAATGGCTTTCACCATATCGCCGAGCGTCATTTCGGGGTGCACGATGGTGAAATCGTTTTCGATGACGGCTTCGATATTCATCAGTGTCAGCACGGCTTTATCCTTGTCGTGGGTCATCAGTTCGCCTTTTTGCGCCAGGCGGTAGGAATAAATGCTGTATGGATTGAACAGTTTTATCGTGAAATAGGCACTCATCGTAACAATCATCAGCGGCAAAAACAGGTCGAAGCCGCCGGTGAGTTCTGCAATCAGGAAAACCGCAGTCAGAGGCGAGTGCATCACGCCCGCCATCACGCCCGCCATGCCCATCAGCGCAAAATTTTCCTCCGGCAAATGCGTTGCACTGTCATCAAACAGAAATAGCGGAAGAGCCATATTTAGCGTGTGCGCAAAAATGAAGCCGACAATGCTGCCCAAAAACAGCGAGGGCGCAAAAACCCCACCACAACCGCCGCCGCCATTGGTCGCGCTCGATGCAAACACTTTCGTGAACATCACCAAAGCCATAAAAATGATGATGCCCCAATAACTTTTGTTCAGCCCATAAAACAAGCTGCCGTCCATCAGCGTGTCGTAATCATTGTCCAGCAAAAGCAAAATCGTGTCGTAGCCTTCGCCATACAAAGGTGGCAATAAGAAGATGAGAATACTCAAAATGGTGGCTCCGAGTGCAAATTTTTTCCAAAACGTTTTCAGCCGCTTGAAAACGCCCTCAATCCAAATCATCGCGCGGGTGAAATAGAGCGCAAAAAATCCGCACGCAATGCCCAGCAGCAGCACGTAAGGGATGCGCGCCATATCGAAAGATTCGTTTTGACTGAATTTGAATATCGCCTCCGTGCCATTCACGATGTAGGCAATGCTGGCGGCGGTGACGGACGAAATGAGCAACGGCAGCACAGAGGCGGTCGTCAAATCGAGCATCAGCACCTCAATCGTGAACAGCAACCCCGCAATCGGAGCCTTGAAAATGCCCGCAATAGCCCCCGAAGCCCCACAACCGACGAGCAGCATCAGCGTTTTTTGCTCCATCTTAAACAACTGCCCCAGATTAGAGCCAATCGCCGAGCCGGTGAGCACAATCGGTGCCTCCGCCCCCACAGACCCGCCAAAGCCAATAGTTACCGAACTTGCGACCAGCGAACTCCACATATTATGCGATTTGATGCGGGCTTTGCGCTGCGAAAGGGCGAACAAAATCTTGGTCACACCATGCCCAATGTCGTCCTTAACCATGTATTTGATAAAAAGCCCCGACAGCAAAATCCCAATAATCGGATACACCAGATAGACCCAGTTGGCACCGGAAATATCAATATTTTCGGTCAAAAACCGCTTGATAATGTCAATAAATCCATGCAAAATGATGGCAGCAACAGCCGTGAGAATGCCAATCACAAAACTGAGTATCAGAATGAAATTGCGCTCCTTAATGTGCTTTTCGCGCCACGCCAAAAGCACCGTCATTGCATTATGCCTTCTTTTTTTTGCCATATTCTTTATTAGCGGATACAAAAGTACAAAAAAACTCATACCTAAACTCATAATTCATAACTTTTTTGTAACTTTGCACTATGAAAAAAGTTTTTTACATCGGTTTACTGTTTGTGGCTGCCTCTGCGGGGCTTTTGGCGCAGGGGACGCCTGATAATTTGATGTCTTCGCCGCAATTGACGGGCAAAGATGGGTTGGGGTTTGCAGTGGATGCGACCGGATTTTTCAAAAACAGCGAGTTTTTTAGTCCGCTGGAGGTGGGGCAGACGTTGCCGGGCATTCAGTTTGTGCCGCGCGTGACCTACCAAATCAACAAAAAGTTTCGGATAGAGTGGGGAGCTTATGCCGTATATTATTCGGGCGATGAAACAACGCAAACATCGGCAGATAATTATTATTATGTTAAAGTTGCTTATGGCGGGTTTAGTCAGATGTTTGCGCGGATGCAATATGCAGTGAATCCCGATTTTCATCTGGTGTTTGGCAAACTCTACGGCGGATTAAATCACCGCCTGATTGAGCCGTTGTATCAATGGGAGAGGCACTACACCGCCCGTCCGGAGAGCGGTTTGCAGGTGCATTTTCAGAACAAAAAATATTTTGCGGACGTGTGGTTGGATTGGGAGCAATTTATTCGTTATGGCGACCCGAAGCCGGAACTGCTAACGTTTGGAATCTCGGCATCGGCATTGCTGACCGCTCCCGAAAGCCGTTTCCGCCTGACAATACCGTTTCAACTGCTCATTCACCACCAAGGCGGGCAAATAGACACGTCTGACGCCCCTAAAATCGTGATTGGCAATGCAGCAACAGGCTTCGATGTGGAATGGGTAACAGGTTTTAAAGTACTTCAATCTTTGTTTTTAAAGACTTATGCAGTAGGCTATTTGGATAACACGGCGGACAAAGTGGTGCGACCGTTCAAAAAAGGGTGGGGGATATACCCCGTTTTGGAGGCAAAAACCAATTCATTCACCCTCGCGGCAGGCTATTGGCACGCACAAAAGTTTTACGCCTTCGAAGGCGAGGCACTCTTCGGCTCATTCAATCCCTACGAACCCGAAAAGCAATTTCCAACCCGCGATTTGATAACCTATAAACTGCTGTATCAAAAGCAATTGCACGAAAAATTGCAGGTCGGCGCACAAGTGGAGGTTTATCAGGATTGCGGGCTGCATCAGGCGGATTATAGCTTTGGGGCGTATTTGCGATTTAAATATTGATTAGCGTATTGAGCAATAATCGAAATTATTTATCAATTGTATTGTCCTTATTGAGCAATAATCCGAATTATTGATTAACATATTGAACAATAATCGAAATTATTTATCAATTGTATTGTCTTTATTGAGCAATAATCCAGATTATTGATTAACATATTAAGCGATAATTTAAATTATCCATCAATATACTGAATAATAAATTTAAATTATTTATCAACATAATCAAATAAAAATTTGAATTATTTATCAATATATTGAATAATTATTTGTACCTTTGCACCGTCTAAATAAAAAAAGTTAGTATGGAAAAGCAAATTATTAAAGCTATTATTCTCGAAAAGCAGCAGCAAGTTGCTGAAATAGAGATTGTTAAGCGACCCTTGAACCTAGAGCCGTCGCTGAATTATGTGTTTGTGGGATTGCGCCGCGCGGGCAAGTCTTATTTGATGTATCAACACATACAAAACTTGATTCAATCGGGGCAAGCCGCTATTGAGAATATTCTTTTTGTTAATTTTGAAGATGAGCGTATGGCTTCGATACCCGCGGAGAAGCTTGGTCTGTTGCTGGATTCCTACAAAGAACTCTACAACAATACTAAACCAATAATTTTTTTGGATGAAATTCAGAATATTAAAGGGTGGGAAAAATTTGCGCGGCGTTTGGCAGATTCAAAATACAAGGTTTTTATTACCGGCAGTAACGCGCAAATGCTTAGTAAAGAGATAAATACCACTCTTGGCGGACGTTTTACCGATAAAGATGTTTTCCCGTTCTCTTTTGAGGAGTATCTATCGTTTTATCACGTTAGTTTAGATAAAAATTGGGAATATAATAATAGCAAGTGCCTGCAAATCAGGAAGTTGTTTGAAGACTATTTTTGTTACGGTGGATTTGCAGAAGTATTCCCTTTGCAGGATAAACGCGGTTGGCTCAATGCGTTGTATCAAAAAATTCTGTTGGGCGATGTGATTGCCCGAAATGAAATTCGGAATGAAAATGCTATCCGCGTTCTTGTCAAAAAATTGGCGGAAAGCGTGATGCAACCGGCCTCTTTGGAACGGATGAAACATGTGATAGACACTACCGGAGCATCAATTGCACGGAACACTCTGGTGGATTATCTGCAATTTTTGGCGGATGCCTATCTGATTTTTGGTATTTCAAATTACTCAGATAAACTAAGTCAGAAAGAAACTTTTAAAAAGCGGTATTTCTTTGATAATGGCTTGCTTAACAATTTTTTAATTGACCCGGAAACTAAATTGCTGGAGAATATCGTGGCGATTGATTTGAAAAAAAAATATCACGACGACCTCTATTTTTACAACAGAAACGTAGAAGTCGATTTTTTTATTCCAAAGGAAAAAAGAGCCGTCCAAGTGTCATACAATATCGCTAACGACCTGACTCGCCAACGGGAAATCAAAGCGTTGCTTAAACTCGCTGAAGTTTATCCGTTAGACCGGCTCGAAATTGTAACTTATGACGAGGAAAACACCATCCAAGAAAACGGTGTAACTATCCAAGTCATCCCTGTGTGGAAATGGCTACTGAAAAAATAGAGTATAGAGTATAGAGTATAGAGTATAGAGTATAGAGTATAGAGTGTAGTTTTTAGTCTAAACTCTAAACTCTAATAACTAAAAACTAAATGAAATGGAACGTATTGACAAATGGTTGTGGGCAGTTCGCCTCTTCAAGACGCGCTCGTTGGCGGCGGAGGAGTGTAATAAGGGGCGTGTGTCGGTGAATGGGGTGGCGGCGAAGCCTTCGCGTGCCGTCAAAGTTGGGGATGTGGTGGATGTGAAAAAGCCGCCCGTTACTTATTCGTTTCGCGTGTTGGAACTTACCAACAATCGCGTGGGTGCCAAATTAGTGGCAACTTATTTGGAAGATGTTACGCCGCCGGAGCAGTACGAAATACTTGAATTGCAGAAGATTAGCGGCTTCGTTGACCGTGCTCGCGGGACTGGTCGCCCCACGAAGAAAGAGCGGCGGGAGTTGGATGAGTTTTTGGAGTGAGTGTGGGGTATTACAAATTTTTGAAATACTTCTCATAGACATACGCTGAGCCTTCACGGTAGAGTAGGGTGTCGGTGTCTGCTATCAGTTCGGCGGCGGGCGAATTAAAAAACTGCTCAAGTGCAGTTTCCAAATCAACCTGCCGGTCTTCCATAATATAACCCGCAATCTCGCTGGTCATTGATTCAATTAAAAAACGCTGTGTGTTATCCATAATGCGTTACCTCCAATAAAGTTAGAAACTGCAACGCCTTTTCCGTATGAAAGGAAAATTGATTGTTAAGTTTTTTGCGTTCTAATTCATCTTTTAGTTGCTCGGCGCGAATAATTTCTTGAACATAAAGCGCGAATATGCGCGAAATGTTATCATTCGCTACGGGACCGGAAACAACATCATATTTATTGTCATGGTTAGAGAGCGGGTCGGCAAAATTTGTAAACTTGCGATTGCGGTTGTTAATAATCATCGCAGCCCATTCATCACTTACAACATCGAACTTTTTATAAGTCAAATTGGCAAGCGTAGCTTCGTCAAATTCATAGCACATCACGACCGGAGAACCCGAAGCTGCGATTCGTGTTGTCCGGGCAGCCATATCACACGCTTGTTCTTCAAATGTAGTCAGATAAAAACCTCTGCCAAAATCCTTAAACCGGTGGCACATTGCGAGGTCAATTTGCTCTACAATAACGTTGGAACCGTGATATAAGTTCATTGCAACACCTCCTTCTTTCGTTCAACAATTGTCTGCAAATCATCCATTACATCATCCATGCCGAGCAAATGTTCCGCATTGTAATTGCTTATCAAAAAATCAAGGGCACCACTATTGTGAAGAATTTGAAATGCGCCAACATACGAAAGGGCATTATTGGCAGCAAACATACCCAGGCACATCACAATATAGTAAGAAATATTACTCATACAGAATCTGCATTTATTCATTTCAGCATGAATGTACTAAGCACTGCTCGATGGTCAGATGGGTACTCTTCCATACCTTTATCACTCTTTGGACTGATTTCTCCGATAATCTCTGAGTTGACAACCTGCACGCCATCCCCTCCGAAAAACACGAAATCTATGCGGTCCATGATGTCATTTACCGGCAACGATGTCCATGTATGACCGGGATTTTTTACTTCATCGGGATAAACTGTTCTGTAGGAATCCTTCATGCCTGCTTTTTCCTGCAAATTTTTTGTAGCAGGCCAAGCTACCGGCATTTTGCACAATCCGGCAGTGACGGCACGCTCGGTCCAATCCAAACAGGAAGGTTCATTGAAATCACCGGTAAGAAAAACAGGGATTTTGTCTTGCTTGGCGGCTGTAATTTCGTCGATGCACCCTAAAATAACCTCACCGCGTGATGCCCATGCCGAAGCCACTGCTTCGTCGGCTGTTTGCAACAGGGAAGCTCCACAATACTTTTTACCGTTGAGTTGGTAAGGCTCATACGGACAATACCGTAAGTGGACATTAAACACCCACACATATTTGTGGTTGCCAATATCAATTTTCACCCCTCTTCCGGACTTGGAAACCTCGGTAATAGGATATTTGCTGAGGATGGCACCACTTTCATGCGAATACCACCCAAGGCTATCGGCAATATGTATGGCGGTCTTGAAATTGCCGCGGTTGGGTTCCTGTATGCCAACAATATCAGCACCACTTTCAACAATGACGGCGGCAGTACGGGCAATTGAGTGACCGCCTCCCACCCAGATATTGAAACTCATGACGCGCAATTGTCGCGCATTTTGCTGCGTACAACCGAAACAAAACAGCACCACTAAAAGAGAAAACATCAGCGTTTTTTTCATATTTATATAATTTATTCGGCGACAAAGGTACGATAAATTTCACAATTCACCAAATCAATGATTTGCCATTTCAAAAAAAATCCTTACCTTTGCCGCCGATATTTACGCTAAAGTTATGAATTAAGTAAATATCGGACGATATTGGCTCGAATGAATGAGCGAATACGAGTGATAACAGCTTAAACAATAGGAGATTATGATGACATGACAGTGGTAGTACGCACATTTTAAGATTGGGAAAAGCGTTTTAGCTTGACTTTGGACTTTCTGAAATTAGAACACTCAAAAAGCAACCGTAAAAAGTAAAGTGATAACGCTCGCGCTGCGGCGCGGGTGAAATTCATTTATTTGGTTGCACGGCCCGTTCTAAGCCCCAGAAAGCAGATAAAACTAAAAATTTTGTCCGCGCTTTTTTTATGCTGCGTATCTGAGGAGGGACAACAGTTGACCAAACAACTGATATAAAATTGGGGCAAGCCCTACGAAGCCGTTTAGAGTAGGAAAAAAAAAGTAAAATTTGTAATTTAATTTTTAAAAACAATGAAAAAGATTAAAAATGTATTTTTGCTGGCAGCGATGGCTGTTTCAGCGGTAACGTTTACAGCGTGTGACAAAGAGAATGAGAATGAGAATGAGAACAACAACACTCAGCAAAGTATCACAGAAATCAAGGCGACTGTGAGCACTGAGGGCGTACCAACAACCGTTGACTCTGTAACATTCGAGGTGAAAGGAAATGATGGATCAAGAGCTGTAACAAAAGGGACGTATATCAATGGTGCTCTTACTGTCACATTGCCGACAACTTTAGAAAGCAAGTATCTTTCTACTATTGATGACTTTGGAACGGGTGTAACAGTTAGTGACCGCACTGCCAAGATGTATGAAGATGATGATGATGCTAACATTTATGTATGGAAAGATGGCATCAAAGTAGGCGAATTTAGGTATGGCAATGCAACAGGTGATGCCGGTCTCCATTATGTTGACAAGGATGTTACGATAACCGGAACAGCTACGGAAACAGAAGATGATGGGTGGACATATATTTATAATTTTAATATTTCCCTGAAGAGAGGATGGAACATAGTGTTTTTTACCGATTCTGAAAATGAAACCACAAAAACTCATACCAGCAATGTAACGACGACAGTGCCAAGCGGGTTGAAGTGGTATTTTCTTCCTCGGGAGTAATAAAAACAAAACTTCAGCCTTGCACACAACTAGGAAAAAACCGTCCGAGAGGCAAGCTTTCGGGCGGTTTTTGATTTTATTTGCAGCAGTTTATGACGAGGACAATTCCTTCGACCTGCGAATACAGGCATCGCAAGCGGCATCGATTATCCCCTCAAATCCATTATTCTGCAAAACTTCCAATCCTGCAAGCGTCGTGCCGCCTTTGCTGCACACGTCGGCGATGAGTTGGTCAAGCGGGCGGTTGCTGTTTTTAAGCATATAGGCAGAACCGATGATGGCTTCGGTTACTAATGTTTTTGCTTTTTCTTCATCTAAACCGTGTTTTAGGGCGTTGTTGATGAAGGCGCGGGCGAAACTGTATAAGTAGGCGGGCATGCTGCCGTGTAGTGGAATTGCGGTGTCCATCTCGGTTTCGTCTATTTCTACTACTGTGCCCAGAATTTCCAATAATTGGAACAGTTCGTGCGATTCGGCGGGCGTTATCTTTTTGCCGGATTGGTCTATGGCGATGGTAATCATTCCGCGATTGATAACAACCGGCGTGTTGGGCATGATTCGGGCATAGCGCACGTCGCCTAATTGCTTGCGGATAGTGTCCATTTTGATGCCTGCCGCCATGGAAATCACAATTAAATCGGGGTTTTCCCGGTCTATTCCTCGCAGTTTTTCCAATACCGTTGCAAATTGCATCGGCTTGAATGCCAGCAACACCAGTTTGGATTTTTGCAATACTTCCCGTTCGGAGTGCGCCACATTGTAACCTTCCTGCAGCAAACCGGCGTTTTTGCTGTTTCCAAAAAGCAATACCTCTGCTTTTGTCAGCACTCCGGCGTTTAAAATGCCGTCCAAAAAGCTACGTCCCATTTTCCCGATGCCAATAATTCCTAATTTATACATAAACTAAATTTTAAATCCTGTAAAGACGTGAAATCCTCCGGTAGAGACGTGGCGTGCCACGTCTTCTCTACTCTAATTTGTCCTTTTCCGTAAATTTTATATCCGCGTTAAAAAAGACGTGGCACGCCACGTCTCTACAAACTAATCTCTAAACTCTAATTTGCCCTTTTCCGTAAATCTTATATTTGTAACTCGTTAATTCTTTCAATCCCATTGGACCGCGGGCGTGCAGCATTCCGGTGGAGATGCCAAATTCGGCACCAAAGCCGAAACAGCCGCCATCGGTGAAGCGGGTGGAGGCATTGACATAGCAGCAGGCACTGTTGACGGCATTCAAAAACGCATCAATGATAGCCTGATTGCCGGATACTATCGTCTCCGAATGTTTCGTTGAGTAGCGATTGATATGCCGGATGGCTGCCTTGTAGTCTTTTACGATGGCTACGGCAATGATTAAATCATTGTATTCCGTTGCATAATCCTCCTCCGTTGCGGGTTTGGCGGCGGGGATAATTTTTCTTGTCTGTTCGCAGCCGCGTATTTCCACTTGATGTTGCTCGAATGCAAGGACTAATTCCCTTAGAAAAGGCTCGGCGACGGCTTCGTCCACCAACAGGGTTTCGATGGCATTGCAAACGGCAGGCTTGCTCACTTTGGCATTGAGCGCTATTTCGAGTGCCATTTTCAGGTCGGCACTTTGCTCTACATATAAATGACAATTGCCTGCGCCGGTTTCGATGACCGGAATTTTTGCATTGTTTACCACATATTTAATAAGCCTGTGACTTCCGCGGGGAATCACCACATCTATCAAATCGTGCATAGTCAATAATTCGTCTGTTGCTTTGCGGTCGGTGGTGTCAATAAAAGTGACTACATTCGGGTCGAGCGTGTCCTGTATGGCTTCCCGCAGCAATTTGGCTAAAATGCGATTGGTGTTGATGGCTTCACTTCCGCCTTTCAGGACACAGGCATTGCCGCACTTCAAAGAGAGCGTTGCCACATCGACCGTCACATTGGGGCGCGATTCATAAATAACCAACACCGTACCCAACGGGACGCACACTTTTTCGATTTTCAGCCCATTGGGGCGGAGGACAGTTTCGAGAATTTCGCCGACAGGGTCGGGCAGAAGGATGATATCTTCAATATCCAGACAAATTTCTTGCAAGTCTTTCTCAGTGAGTGTCAGCCGTTTTAGCATCACCTCACTGATGTCGGTCAGTTGCGCCGCTGCTAAATCTTTCTGATTTTCCGCGATAATACTTGCGCTGTTTTTTGCAAGCATAACGGCAATATTATGCAATATCTTATTCTTATCTTCGGAAGATAATTGCGCCAGGGCAAGTGCCGCTTCTTTTGTTTTTTGTATTTGTTCCGTCAAATTCATACTATTTCTTTTTCCCGATAAATAATGTTCCCACTTTTTCTCCTCTCACTGCTTGCGTAATCCCTTCCAAATGATTGGAATTGATGATGACCATATTGCCTCCCGCGCGCATCACAATTTCTGCCGCCTGCAATTTCGTTTGCATACCGCCCGTGCCGACAGCGGAAATTTTAGTGCCTGTCATATTCCGAATATCATCGTTAATCTCAACCACCGTTTCCACCAATTTTGCATCGGGATATTCTTTCGGATTTTTATCGTACAATCCGTCAATATCGGAAACAATAATCAAAAGTTGAGCATCCAGCATCGGCACAAAAAAAGACGAGAGCGTATCATTATCGCCCACCCGAATTTCTTCCACCATCAAAGCATCATTCTCATTGATAACGGGTAAGACCTTCTTTTCCAACAACGCCTGGAGGGTATTAGAAAGATTGAGCATCCGCTTTTTATTCACAAAATCGTCG
The DNA here is from genome assembly GCA_001417715.1 of Candidatus Symbiothrix dinenymphae. Classification (GTDB taxonomy): domain Bacteria; phylum Bacteroidota; class Bacteroidia; order Bacteroidales; family Azobacteroidaceae; genus Azobacteroides; species Azobacteroides dinenymphae. Next base: position 47,888 of record BBRT01000070.1, on the reverse strand, counting down.
TGATTGACCAAAATTTGCCCAATATTCAAACCAACTTTCTCCGCCTCAATCTCATATTTATTCATCAACCCAACCTGCCCAATAGAAGCGCAAGCCTGCTTCAAAGCCATAGATTTAGGCTTTTCTGCAAGCCGAAGTTTGTGGCACCCCAAAGCAATCGCACCGCTGGTCACCAGCAACACCTCCACTCCGGCTTGCATCAATCCACTGATTTCCCGAAAGAGTTGTTCAATTTTCAGGTCATCAATGCCCTGCTCATTCAGCAGGGAAGATGAACCTATTTTTATGATTATTTTTTTCGTCATTAATCGTTTTTTTTTGCGGCTGCAAAGGTAGCAGAAATTTTTCACATAATGGATTTATTTCACCTCTATTCCTGTCCTTTGAATTTCGCTAAGAAAGTCGGCATAATCCGTGTCACGAGCTATTAGGACGGGTTCAATGCGGTCGTCTATGCGGTTGCTCAATTTCCACAGTAGCGTAGTTCCTTTCCAATAGTCGTTGTCTTCAATATGGTCAACCACCAGCGCAATGTCTATGTCGCTATGCTCCCGTGGTGTTCCTTTTGCATACGAACCAAAAAGCCAACATTGGTCTATCTCAACAGGGAAATCATTCATAACCAACTCCTTATAGGCTTTCGCCTTGTTTATTATAGTTGCTCTCTTGTCCATTGAAGTAATGCTTTTGTATTCATAATTAGACGACAAAGGTACGAGAAATTTCACAATTAACCAACTCCATGATTTGCAATTTCAAAAAAAATCCTTACCTTTGCCGCCGAAAATAAAAAATGAAATTATGGAAACAGCTGGTTGGAGAGTGAAGTGGGAAAAACTGCCACAAACACCACAATCATACAATCCGAAGGAAGAGTATATCAAACATTTGGAGGAAAAATATGAAAAAGTTGCTGTTGCCCGTGCGCTTATTGGAATGCTCCCGCCGGAAGTTGATATAGATACAGCCCGTGCGGAACGGCTCTCGAAATGAAAGTGTTGTTGGATACAACAAACAAAAATAGTACAGCAATGGATAAAACAACAGTAACAGAGGTGCTTAATTATTTAAAAAGCACGTTAGTCGCCAATGGCATAAACGACACGAACATTGCCTTGTTTGGCTCTGCACTAACCGGCACAATGCACAAGGATAGCGATATAGATATTATTATCATATCCAAATCGTTTGAAGACAAAAACATTTTTGAACGGGTTGATATGACCGTAAAACCTGAAATTGAAGTAAGGCGCAAATACAATAATATCCCGATGGATATTTTGACGATGTCGCCACAAGAATACAAAAGGTCGAAAGAAGTGTTTTTCGAATCTGAAATTATATTGTAGAAAAATCATGGTCTAAATGCTGGTAGGGCACACCCCCAAAAATCCTATTTAACATAATAATAATTATGTGCCGAATCTATATATGCCTTTGAGGGGGGCTTATATGAGCACATGCAGGTCTGTCTGGGTTCGGCTCAATGCCACGTATTGCAACTGTCGGTATTCGTTTGGGTCTTTGCAGGCTATTAGGGATTTGTTGTCGAAGAAGACTTTTTCCAGACTGCTGCCTTGGATTTTGTGGATTGTGATGGCGTAGCCGTAATCGAATGTTTTGGTTTTCACCAATCTGGAATCCAATTCCAAGTTCATTGGGCAGGCAAAGCTGTTGACCAAATCAAAATATTTGCGCCACGCCAGTCGATATTCTTTGGTGCCTTTCGTGCAACATATTGCGTTGGATTGGTAGCGGTCGATAAGTCGGGTCAATCGGTCTAAATCGGTCACATCTACTTGGCGTGTGATTACAAAAATCGTGGCTGTGTTGTCGTAGATGGTGTCTCTCAGGGTCAGATTGAAGCCGTCTATTTCGCCAAATTCGGGCAATGTTTTGGTCATTTTTTCGATATTCAGCACGATATAATCGCTGGAATTAAAAAACGGATGGCAGTTATACTCCAAATTGTCGTAGCACATCAGAATTTCGTTGAGGTGATATTCGGTCTCCTGACTATCCGGGTACAGCATTTGGCGGACTGCCTGATTGAATTGCGCCACGCGCTTGTTGGTATATGACAATATTTTGCAGCGGAAAACGTCCTGAGTAGCAATGAGTTGCTCAAAATCGCTCTTATTGGCTTCCAACAGTTCAGCCGCCGAATGGTAGAGATAGAGCGAGCCTAACGGAGCTTTCGCCGCCTGAAAATCGGTGAGAATTTGATGACGCGCCAAGTCAATCAACGGCACCAGCGCATTGTCTGCCGATTGCCGATGGTTGAACGTGAGTTCAAACTGATTATCCAAATCAAACACTTTGGAGATTTTATATTCGTCAATGGGACTAATCTGCGCCTTGTCGCCAATAAACAGCACTTTCGCCCCCCTACCCTTGCACGCATTCAGCAAAGTGTCGAACAGCACATCGTTTATCATACTCGCCTCGTCGCAAATGACAACGCCTTTGAACGGCACTTCGGGAAACACCTCCATCGTGGTGATAAAACTCAACTGCCTCAAATCCAACCGCATAACATCCAAATTAGGCGACAATTTCAACAACTTGTGCAGCGTAATCGCCTCCCGTTTGGTGGCACGTCCCAACACAAACTTAGCCTTATGCGTAGGCGCACACAGCACATATTGCGTAAAATGATTGGCTTCCAATGCTTTGAGCAACTTATTGACGACTGTAGTTTTGCCCGTCCCGGCATTGCCAATCAACGTAAAAGCCTGCTTTTCAGAATGTAAGATAAAATCGAGCAAGAGTGTCAAAGCCTGCTCCTGGTCTGCTGAGAGGATTATTTCTTTGTCTTGCATCACCGCACCATCGCCTCATTAATTTTACTCATCATCACATCCACTCCCGGAAAAGCCACATGATGAAATACTTGCTCGCCGTTTTTGTCCAAAATCAGATACGTTGGAATGCTGCTCACTGTCACATTCAGCCGTTCCATCACATAGAGATATTGGTCGCGCGTGAGGCGATAATGCTCGCCGGAGAGGTCTGGAATCATGTTTTGCCATGTTTCAAATGGTGAGGATTCGTCTGTGAGATAGACGAATGCCACTTTTTCGGGGTCTATTGTGTTTTTTACGGGCAGGAACATCTTGTTTGCCATGCGGCACGGTGCGCACCAGGTTGCCCAGAAATCCACCAGCACCACCCTACCCTTTTCTTTGCCTATGACGGCTTCAAACAGTTCTTCTTTTTCTTTGCCCGACACATCATTTGCGTGATAGCTGTGTTTCGATTTATTTTCTTCGATTTTTGCGAGCACTTTACTGTTTTGGGCTTCCATGTATTGTGCAAAAAACGGGTCTTCCAGCCGGTTCAACCATGCGAATGCCTCTTCCGACAGCGGCGTATAGTCTTCAACCATCTGTCGACTAAATACCTGACATCCCATGAGTGAATAGACCATTTCTCCGAGAATTTCTACCATACGAGCCTGTAGTGCCTGTCGGTAATCGCTCACGATTGAATTGATAGTTTCCTTATATTTTGTAAAAATAACTTGTTCTGCTTGCCTGTCCAACTCATTTACTTCTCGTTTTTTTTTCATAATGTCTGCAATTGCTTGCTGGAGATATTGCGCCGATTTCACATCTTCCGGCGCAATTTTTCCCGATGCAATCAACATATCCACAGCCATTGCTATGGTTAAATCCGGCATCGGCGACCGGACGAGTTGGCATGAGTTCACAAAACTGCCAAACGACTGATGGTAGAGCGAAGCCGGATTGTTTAACGGCAAATCAGCAAAAAAATCATAATATGCCGAATCAGGTTCCCAATTGTTGGTCGCAAAATTTAATTCACGCGCAGCCTGATAATCCAATCCCATCGTAAAAAACTCTTTCGCCTTGACAGTCAATGCTTTGGAATTGTTCAATAAAAGGAAACGGTCAATACACTGCTGTTTTACCTTCAAAATATAGTTTTTATACTCATCCAAAGTCATTTTATTGACCACAGCCGTATCGGTGGTGACTTCATAAATTGTCCGGGCATATTCGAGGTATTTCAAATCAAAACTCAGATTATTGATTTCGGCATTGGCTCCGGCAAAATACACCTCCTTAAAATTGCCGGTTTCATCGTGTTTTTGCGCTGTTCTGTGCCTAAAATACGCGGACAAATCGCAATAAAAGCGCGTTTCTTTTGCCGGTGATAACAATACATAATCGTTCAAAAGGCTGCTATTTCCGCCCTCATAACTGACCCGAAACAGCACCTGCGTGGACACAATCAGCGGCACAGCCAACTCAAACGTGCCATCGTCGCGCACACTCGTTTTGCATTCTTCCTGCCCGCCCGTGATGATATTATTCACATACACAATGATTTCATACTGCATTTCGGGCTTATATCCGGCAAAAGTGCCCGTAAAACTCGCATCCGCCTCATGCCATATCGGAGCCTCCAGATGTGTGCCATCATCCTCAATTTGCGAAGCCTTGACAAATTCCTCCGGCACAGGCAAAATGTCATCAACCTCTGCGAACAACTGCCCGCAAAACAACAAAACAGAGAATGTCACTAACGCTATCTTTTTCATCTTACGTTTTTTTCAAATTCGGCACAAAGTTACACCTTTTTTTAATTTTTTCGGCAAAAAATGCTGATTTTTTTTGAAAATAGGCAATTTTGTTGTACTTTTGCCGCGCAATTCAATGTAAAAAAAACTCATAATTCGATGAATACTACGTCTTTGGCTACAAAGCCGCATTACGAAATCCTCGACGGGCTGCGCGGAGTGGCAGCCATCGCGGTACTCCTTTTTCATATTTTCGAGGCTTATACCTTGGATCCGTACGAGAAATTTGTCAACCACGGTTATCTGGCGGTGGATTTTTTCTTTGTCCTTTCCGGTTTTGTGATTGGTTACGCCTACGACGACCGTTGGAAAAAAATGAGTTTGGGTAACTTTCTTAAACGCCGCTTGATTCGACTGCATCCGATGGTCACAATGGGAATGGTGCTTGGTGCCGTGTTGTTTTACTTCGGAGCATCGCCCGCATTTCCGATTATAGCAGACATTCCTGTTTGGAAATTGCTGCTTTTCTTGGTGCTTGGCATCTTTTTAATTCCGACGCCGCCCTCGATGGATATTCGGGGTTGGCAAGAGATGTACACCTTGGATGCGCCTTGTTGGTCGTTGTTCTACGAATATATAGCCAACATTCTCTATGGACTTTTTATCCGCAAATTTTCGACTAAACTGCTGTCTGTGTTGGTCTTTTTGGCTGCTTGCGCCACGATTCACTTGGCCATGACCATGGGTGAAGTTGGTGGTGGCTGGGAATTTAGCAGTCACCATCTCCGCAGTGGCTTTACGCGCTTGATATACCCCTTCTTTGCCGGCATGTTGCTCTATCGTTTGGGAAAATTGACCCGGCTGAAAAATGCTTTCTTCTGGTGCAGTGCGTTTTTGTTAGTCGTTTTCTTCATGCCGCGATTGGGCGGTCACAGTCATTTATGGATGAACGGCATCTATGAGTCGGTAGTGATTATTCTCGTTTTTCCCTTGATTGTCTATCTTGGTGCAAGTGGCGAAGTAACAGGCAAATACGCCTCGAAAGTATGCAAATTTCTGGGCAATATTTCCTATCCGGTGTATATCGTTAATTATCCGGTTGTTTACATTTGGGCAGGCTATCTTTCCAAACAAAACTATGATGCCACGATGACGCTCTACGATAAATTCGCACAATCCTATTGGGTAGCCCTGCTGGTGTTTGTCGCGACCATCGCCGTGTCTTACGTCTGCTTGAAATTGTATGACGAGCCTGTCAGGAAGTGGCTGAATAAGAAGGTTTTAAAACCCCACACCGCTGCTTCAAAGCCTCAGTAGTGGGCTTTTTCCCTCGGAAGCGCACATACAAATCCATTGGGTCTTCCGTGCCGCCGCGACTCAAAATGTTTTCTCTGAACGACTGTGCCACCTCTGCATTGAAAATACCGTGCTCCTTAAAGAGCGCAAAGGCATCTGCCTCGAGCACTTCCGCCCATTTGTAGGAATAATAACCTGCCGCGTAGCCTCCGGAAAAGATATGACTGAACGCCGGAGAAATCATTGTCTCGGGCAATGTGGGCAAAACCTGCGTAGCCGCCATCGCACGGGTTTCAAAGTCCTTTAAACTATCCCCGCTAAACGGCTTTAAAATAGAATGATATGCCATATCCAAACAGGCAACCGACAACTGCCTCAAACACGCATAACCGACCTGAAAATTCGCCGAATCCACAATTTTTTGCACTAACTCCGCAGGAATTTTCGCTCCTGTTTGATAATGTTCCGCAAACAAATCCAAAAACTCCTTCTCATGCAAGAAGTTCTCCATGATTTGTGAAGGTAATTCTACAAAATCGCGATAAACACTTGTACCCGAAAGACTTGGATAGACCGTGTTTGCCAGCATCCCGTGCAAGGCGTGTCCGAACTCGTGCACAAATGTATTCACCTCCTCAAACGTCAGCAAAGCCGGTTTGGTGGCTGTGGGGCGCGTGAAATTCATCACAATCGAGATATGCGGGCGAATTTGCTGCCCATTGCGCCGCACCTGCTGCCTCTGAAATTCAGTCATCCAAGCCCCCGGACGTTTGCCTGTACGCGGGAAAAAGTCGGTGTACAACACTGCAAGGTATTCTCCGCTGCGGTCAAACACCTCAAATGCTTCAACATCTTCCTGATACACAGATATTTCCGCATTTTTTTTGAAAGAAATCCCGTACAGTTTTGTCGCCAATCCGAAGACGCCTTTCCGCACGTTTTCCAACTCAAAGTATGGTTTAATCAGCTCATCATTGAGGTCAAACTTGCTGTCTTTCAGTTTGTTAGAGTAATACGACCAATCGTAAGCAGTTACCAGTGAACAGTTACCAGTTACCAGTGACTGGTTATCAGTGACCAGCGAACAGTTATCGGTAACTGGTAACTGGTAACTGGTAACTGCAAAATGCTGCAATTCAGCTACTTCCTGCTTTGCTGCGGCTGCAAAACCGTCCAGCAATTCGTTCAGCAATTCGGATACTGCATTTGTATTTTTTGCCATGCGTTTGTGTAACACCTTGTCGGCATAGCTTTTGTAGCCCAGCAGATTGGCGATTGCCAGCCGCGTGTTGATGATGTTTTTGATGTGTTCGGTGTTGTCGTATGCGCCTCCTATACATTTGGTGTTGCTTGCCAGATAGAGTTGTTTGCGCAATTCGCGATTGTCGGCATATTTCATAAAGGCGCTGTAACTTGGTGCAGACAAGTCGAATAGCCATTCTTTTGCAGGGGATTGCGGGTCAAGCCCGCAATGACGATTAGCCTTTTCCTGAGCCTTTCGCGCCGCTTCTTCAATCACATCCGCAGGCAAACCTGCCAAATCCGCTTCGTCCGTCAATAATAATGTATAGGCATTGGTGGCATTCAGCACATTTTGCCCAAATTCCAGCGCGTAAACCCCTAATTTGGTGGATAATTCGCGGTATTTTTGCTTGTCGTCCTCGCTCAAATTTGCGCCATTGTCTGCAAAAGTGTGGTAGGTGACGTCCAACAATTTCATTTGTTCCGGTTGCAGGGCATGCGTGCCGGTATATTGGTCATACACTGCTTTCACGCGGGCAAACAATTTCTCATTCAGCGTGATATTATTGGCATGCGCCGTGAGTTCGGGCTGAATTTTCTGCGCAATCGCCATCATTGCGTCCGAACTTTCCGCCTCCAGCAAATTGAAAAATACCTTCTCGACCCTCTCCAACGCCTCTCCGGCATATTCCAACGCCTCAATAGTATTTTCAAAGGTAGCCCCTACCCTATTGTTCACAATTTCGTCAATCTCAGCATTATGCAACGCCATCGCCTCGCGAAATGCAGGTTCATAATCCTCCAAACGAATTTTATCAAACGGAATTGTCCCGTGCAGCGTTTTATGCTCTGTTATATCTGTCATTTCAGCCCGATGCTTTTCAATTCTTCGGAGGAGAGTCCGGTTATTCTAATAACAAAGTCAAGGGACATCCCTTCTTGAATGCACTTTTGTGCGATTTCGTAGGTGGTTTGCTGCATACCTTGCAGTATGCCGTGTTGGATGCCTTGTTGCACACCTTTTTGCATACCCTCTTCCACGCCATCTTCTCGGGCACACTCCACTTCATTTCGCACATCGTTGTACTGCAACAGATTTTTTTTATACGTTCTCATATCTTCTTCTTTTAAATTTTCAAATTCTGCTAATTCAAATATTATTATAATTTTTCAGGTTATTTAATCGCTTTGATTAAATAAATCGGTGCAAAGGTAATGAATTTTTGTGAATGTGCAAGCAGTTTGTGTGAATGTTTATTCTCATGTCACAACTCATAACTCATTCGCATCTTTCCTCTGCAAAATTTTTTTTATTGCACATGCTTGTAAATCTGAAAAATTTTATTTAATTTTGCCGCCGAAAAATGGCAACAATGAGGAAACATAGAGGTTTTTGGTTCATCGCAATGCTGCTTGGGGTGCTTTTGGGCGCGGCTTCTTGCGAGACGCACTATGTGGACGAAGGCTCCGGAGGTGCGCGTTATCCGCGTCCGGAGGCTGTGCTGAGCGGCGTGGGGGTGTTCTGGACTGACCCTGCTACTGTTCCGAGTTTGGAGGGGCTTATGCGGGCTGTTGCTTATGCGCCTGCTGATGCTGATGCGGCTTATGCGGCTTATGCGCCTGCGGGCGGCGAGGGCTGGGTGAATCCGGGTGCGGTGAATCCTGTTGTGCCGGATGATAACTTTTTGAAAATCTATCAGGCTGCTTGGAACAGGTTTCAGTGGCAAATTGAGCCTCGTCCCTATGTCTATGATAAAGGGAGCAACAGCACGTTGCGCGACTACAAGCATGATGGGGAAAAGAGTGTTTATGACGGGTGGGTGTATGATGTCGGCAGCAAAAAATGGTACCTCAACAGTGCGCACGAAGCCGGAAATTTGGTGTTGGCTCTTGACCGCTATTGGGCTGATACATTGGATAATGCGTATGGTTGGACACATGAGCATGGCGGAGCCGGTATTTTTCGCTCCGACAGAGACAAAGTCCGGTGGAAAGCGGCGAGTTCTGCCCGGATGCGTCGAGCGGCTTATACGACTCTTTACAAGCAAATTGAAAAAGCGTATTACGACCTCAAACTCTTTGTGGATGCCTACGGTGTAGCCAACCACCCCATCGTACAAGAGTTGCTCACGGATATGGGTTCGTACATCAAAAGCAATGTGGATGCCTATCCTTCGCAAAACAGCGTCAAAGTTGACCACAGCGTGTGGAACAATATACCCATACCCGAACTTTTGGCACCACCATACAACGACAGCCTTAGGTTTGGCAGATTTAACGCGCAGACAGCCATGCTCACCAATATGGTTATGGAGCAGCAACAGCAAGGCAGTACGGCTTCGCCATCGCGCGTGGTGACCTCACGCGGCAAGCTCTTTGAATTTTTCTTCGGCTGCATTGATGTGGATGGGCAATATATCCCGTTCAGCCCCGGTGAGGTCGGCTTTCCTGTCTTCTCGTTCGATATCGTGACCTTCCTGCCGACTGCGAGTTTGGGAGTTACTTGGGGCGACCCACAACCGTCCTTTGAATGGAAAGACCGCGAGCGTAATATGCCGGAGAGCCGTTTTATCGACACCATCAAAGTAGCCATCGCCAACTGGGACTTGTTTGAAAAGAGCATAGACCCTCGACCCTATTACCATGCGCCCGGCAGTGCGTTTCCGTCAGTGGCGGCAAATGCGTATGAGGTGTTTAGCAGAGCATCCGCGTCCGCACCATGGGCGTTGGACTATCATGAGGTGTGGGATACCATCATCATCAAACGCTACTGGTCTAACACGATTTCCCCTTCGCCGCCCACACCAATGCCGGGCAGCTGGCAGTTGACGTTTGACGCGCGGGTGTCAGCGTTTAAGACTGCCGTGGCGAATATACAAGGCTGGATGGCACAAATGCAGGCATCCGCGCTGTGGCACTTGGATAATGCCGGAATCTATCCGCTCCGGCAACTGTATGACAAGATGGCGGCCTTTATTGGCTTTCCCTCTACCCTCACGCCGGCGGACAGAAACGCATTTTCCTATAACACCACCACCGGTTTCACTACATCTGCAACCCTCCCCGGCGATAAGACTTATCCCCTGTTTGAGTACTTCTTTGGGTTTGTGCCGCAGTCGCTTACCCCCCACATTAGAATCTCCTGGCCCGGTATCAACACTGACCAAAGCGGGAAGATAAGACGCTTGGAGTGTGACGAGCTTAATCCAGTTGAAAGAAAATATAAACTAACGGCAACCATAGAGAATGCACTGCCGGGTTTTGACTACCTGTTTTGGACTTTCGACATCACGGGAGCATCCAAAGAGAACACATCTGCAGCCGGCAGTCCAAAGTTTAGTTCAACATGGACGCCGACGTGGACAAGAAACTCCGCCGCAGTAGAGATTGAGGCGGGAGCGAATATAGCGACAAGAACCATCTATGTGTGGAGCTGCAACAGCGCGGGCGTTCCCGGAATCGTAGAAGATTCTATCACGGTGGCCGTGTGGCCAAAAGGTTATGTACCGACAACCGGCTTACGCCTCAAAGATGCTAATGGTGTTGAGATACACAGTTCTTCCGTGATACGGTTGCGCGTCGGGGAAACCAAACCCATCTTTGCGGATGTAACACCGTTTAACGCCGACATTGGGGCGGTTACATGGTCTGTGAGTGGTGGTGGCAATGCGTATGTAGATGTGACTCCGGTGGGGTCCGCGTCACAGCCCTGGCTCAATCAAGAAGTGTCAATCCAGGGAGTGCAATCAACACCCGCGCTTGTAACAGTGACAGCCGCTACCATTGATGGGCTAACGGCAAGTTTTCATGTAGTCGTCCTGACGCCCCTGACTTTCTTTTTCACCGAGGTGCCCGGCGGCTATGTGGGACCGGCCTTTATCACCTACATGAGCGGTGCCACTCTTGACGTGGTCGTTACCACCGATGGAACGCTGGAGTACGATGCCTTTAACGTGGTGCCCACGGGTACCATTAAGAGCCTCACGCTGACGGATCCGTCGTTGGGGGGAGGAAACAAGACCTACCGGATAGGCCGCGCCGCGCCGTCGTATGATGCGGCTCATCCTATCGTGCTCAATCTGAAGAGCAACGGGGAACTGGATTTCCGCCCGGCGGGGGGCAGCCCAGGCTTTATCCCCATAGGCAGTTATGCGGAGTTCCAACTGATAAGCTCCAATACGTCGACCCTTGACGCCGACTACAAACAGGAGGCAGACCTGGAACTGATGAACGAGCCCGGGTATTACTGGGAGCCTGTGGGGAGCTCCGCTGCCGCGTTTACCGGTACCTTTGACGGCGATAGAAAGACACTCTCTAACCTCTCGATAAACATGTCCGGTGCGGAGCCTGCGGGGGTCTTCGGCGTTGTGGGCGGGACAGGAAAAGTCAGGAACGTTGGTATCGTTAACGGCACGGTGACCGGAACCGGAGGCAGCAATGTCGGCAGCATAGCGGGGCAAAACAACGGCACCATTTTCGCCTGTTACAACAACGCCGCGGTGAACGGAACCGGCCATGTGGGCGGCATAGCGGGGAATAGCGAGGGCGAAATCACCGCCTGTTACAACACCGGCGACGTGACCGGCGGCATTGGCGGCGGCGTGGCGGGGCTGAACAACAATGGCAGTATCACCGCCTGTTACAACAAAGGCGCGGTGATCGGCACTACTAACACTATCGGGGGCGTAGCGGGGAGGAACGGGGGTCCCATCGCCGCCTGTTACAACGCGAACACGGTGAGCGGCGGCAGCAGTCGCGGCGGCATAGCAGGGGTGAACGCCGCCCCTATAAACGACTGCTACTGGGAGTCGTTCCCTAGTCTTTCGGGAAGCACTGGTGCTCCGATGGACGCAGCCAGCAGTTCCTTCACTAACGGCTTTACTCCGAATGATGCAACCGGCAATTGGGGTACCGGCGACGGTTCGGGTCCCGGTAAGTACTGGAAGCCCAACACGGTCAACGGAAAAGACGGCCAATCCGGCCTCACCACGCTGCCCCAGTTGTTTTTTGAATAGCAGCAAAATGCTACTGAGATTGCATAGTCAATCTCCCCCCCACATTTAACATACCCGCACCAAACGATATAGAGCCATTTTTAATGCGTTAACCCCGATGAGGACGTTAGGAAAAATGATTTTTTTTTGTACTTTTGCACCGCATTATGAAAAATTTTCCATTGTTTTCTCAGAAATTAGCTGATTGGTTTCAATCTGCGCAGCGCGATTTGCCATGGCGACTTACGCGCGACCCGTACAAAATATGGGTGTCGGAAATTATTTTGCAGCAGACGCAAGTCAAACAGGGGCTTGACTATTACAATCGCTTTATTGCACGTTTTCCTGATGTGAAATCGCTGGCAGAAGCCGATGAGCAGGATGTTTTGCTCCTTTGGCAAGGCTTGGGCTACTATTCGCGGGCGCGTAATTTGCACGCTGCGGCAAAAACCATCTTGCAAGAGTATGGTGGGGTGTTTCCAAAAGATTATCAGTCAGTTCGCCGGTTGAAAGGCATCGGCGAATATACGGCGGCAGCAATCACCTCATTTGCATGGAACCTCCCCTACCCTGCTGTGGATGGCAATGTGTTCCGTTTTTTGTCGCGACTGTTTGCCATAGACGAACCGATAGACACGGGCAAAGGCAAAAAATACATCACCGAATTAGCCGGAGAATTGATGGACAAGTCGCACGCAGGGCAATTTAATCAGGCAATGATAGAATTTGGAGCACTCCAATGCACGCCCACAGCCCCCAATTGCAGCGTTTGCCCATTCGCCGACCAATGTTTGGCACGAGCCAAAAACGCCGTAGCACAATACCCCGTCAAGCAAAACCGAACCCAAACGAAAGACCTGTACCTCTACTATTTCCATATTCAGGAAAACGATGATTATACCTATTTGAAAAAGCGCACAGGCAAAGGAATTTGGCAAAATCTCTTAGAATTTCCTTTAATAGAATCAAATAGTCCTTTTAAATTCAACGAGTTACAACAAACAGAACAGTTTCAGAAATGGTTCCCACAAAATGCTCTGTTTAAAGCTGTTATAGAAAATAAAAAACACATTTTGTCGCACCGCATCATCTACGCCACCTTCTACACCGTCACAAATTGCAATGACAATGTATGCTTCCCGACAGATTTCATCAAAATCCCAACCAATACCATCGACCAATACCCTGTGCATAGGCTGATGCAATATTATTTGCAGCAATAGCACTATGTCATGGCGGGCTTGACCCGCCATCCCCTGAAAAGGAGCCGAATGTTGGGCAACAGAGCAATGTAGAGCAAGGGATTGCGGGTCAAGCCCGCAATGACAGACTTTTGAAACAGCCTCATCAATAAATTGCACTGCCACAGTGCAATATTCTTCAAATATTGCACTGCTACAGTGCAATTTTCTTTAAATATTGCACTGCCATAGTGCAATTTTCTTCAAATATTGCACTATCACAGTGCAATTTTCTTTAAAAATTGCACTGTCACAGTGCAATTTATTTTAAAATATGCATTATTATAGTGCATATTTCAAATTTTTATTGTACCTTTGCGCCCAAAAATGGTGAATTATGGATAAATTATTAGCGTTCTACTACAAATTATTGCGGGAATTAGACTCTGATTTTCAGCGATACTTGGCATCCAAAATCAATTGGAATGCCCGGATGATTGGGCTTACAGGTGCACGTGGGGTTGGAAAAACGACCCTGATTCTTCAGCACATCAAAAACGACTTGAAGCCTGAGGAGGCTTTGTACGTTACCGCCGAAGATTTCTATTTTGCCGACCACAACCTGCTTGATTTGGCGGACACATTCGTCAAAAAAGGTGGTAAATACTTGTTCATCGACGAAATACACAAATATAAAAAATGGTCGCAGGAGCTAAAACTGATGTATGACTATCATCCGCGATTGAAAGTTGTTTTCACCGGTTCGTCGGTGTTGGACATCAAAAAGGGGGCTGCCGATTTGAGCCGTCGGGCGGTGATGTATCGGCTGTCGGGGCTGTCTTTTCGGGAATATTTGCAACTGTTTCATCAAATTCCGGTGGCAGTTTATAGTTTGCCGGATATTATGGCGCATAAAGTTGAAATTCAGGGCGTTGAACATCCGTTGCCCCTTTTTGAAGACTATTTGAAACGGGGCTATTATCCGTTTGCCATGGAGCCGAATTACGATTTGCGCCTGCAACAAATCATCAATCAGACTTTGGAGTCGGATATTCCCTTGTATGCCGAGATGAACGTGTCCACGGGGCGAAAATTGAAGCAACTGATGGCACTTATCTCCAAAAGTTCGCCTTTTAAGCCCAATTTCAGCAGGATTGCAGAGGTGGTGAGTGCCAGCCGCAACAACATTGCCGACTACTGCCTCTACATCGAAGAAGCGGGACTAATTGCGCAGCTACGCGATGCCACAGGCGGCATTAGAGGACTTGGAAAGGTAGAAAAAATCTACTTAGAGAACCCCAACCTCATCCACAATCTGGCAAAAGACGATTTCAACATCGGCAATGTGCGCGAAACCTTCTTTTTGAATCAAACGCGGGTCAATTTTGATGTAATCGCCTCCCCTGTATCCGATTTTTTAATTGACGACATGACATTTGAAGTAGGAGGCAAAAACAAGGGACAAAAGCAGATTCAAGGCATCGAGAAAGGCTATATTGTCAAAGACGACATCGAATTTGGGTATGCCAACGTGATTCCGCTTTGGCAGTTTGGGATGAATTATTGATTCAAGTTTTGATAATAATTGACAAAAAAAGATGCACCGGATAGCTGAAAAATTTTGAATTAAAAAATAATGTGTAATTTTGCAGGCAAAAAACAAAAAAATGAGGTGGAAAAAGATGAAGTTTTCTGACACAATAACAGGAAGATAATTATGGGTGAACAACAATATATCAACGCAATTCAATCGTTGAAAAATCTATCGTTTCAACATGTTCGAGAGGTCGCAATGGGCTCTATTGTGCATTTAACAGATGCTGAACGCGATGCTCTTTATAAACAACTTGATGAAGATGTTGCTTTGTTAGATTCGCACGAATTAATGTGCCAATATTTACAAGCATTTGGCAATATGCACGAAGCAAAAATGCAATTTGCCTTGGAATATGTTTCAAAAGAATTGTGGAAACAAGAGGCAATAACTGTAATTGACTATGGATGTGGACAGGCATTGGCAACCATGGTGCTTGCAGACTATATGAAAGCAAAAGGTTATGACCGGAATAAAATTAAACAAGTAATCCTGATAGAACCGTCTGAACCATGCTTAGAAAGAGCAAAATTACATGTGCAAACCTTTCTTCCACAGACCAAAATAACGACGATATGTAAATATGTTGATGACTTGACGGCTAACGATTTAGAACAACACAATAATACCGTAATACATTTATTTTCAAATATTATTGATGTTGAAAGCATTGATTTAGCAAAATTTGCCAATAACGTGAAAAGCGTTCGAGCACCGTATAATGAATATGTGTGTGCGTCTCCGTACATCAGAGAGAGTTCTCGAGGAAGAAGAATGGACGAGTTTGTTGAAATCTTAAATAATGGTACTGCTTATTTTCGTCGAGATTATGATACCGGTCAGTGGTTAAAAGACAAAGAATGGACTTGTTCAATACGATTAATGAAAAAAAGCATACCGGTTCCACCTCCGGTTAATCCTCCTATCAATTCTCCTATCAATTCTCCTATTAATCCTCCTATTAATCCTCCGGTTGATGTAATAGAAAAGCTGAAAATTCAGTTAAAAGAAACTCAATCAAAATTATTCGGTGCCGAAAGACAAAATCAAATTTTTGCTGATGAAATAAATGCAAGTAAAATAGAAAATGCAAGATTATATCAAGAAATACTTCAACAACAACAAGGATGTGCTAGTTGCCTGTACCGGGCATATCCGGCACCTAATGGAATAAATGAACTGTATTCTCAATTTATAGAAACTCGGTCAAAATTATTCGATACAGTAAAGCAAAATCAAGAGTTTTCGGATAAAATAGATGAACTTCATGCACAATTGAGAGAAACTCAATCAAAACTATTAGATGCAGAAAGGAAAAATCAAATTTTTGATGATAGAATAAATGAACTTCATACGCAATTAAGAGAATCGCAATTAAAACTATCCGATACAGAAAAACAAAATCAAATTTTGGGTGATAGAATAAATGCACTTAATGCGCAATTGAGAGAAGCGCAAATAAAACTATCCGATACAGAAAAACAAAATCAAATTTTGGGTGATAAAATAAATGCACTTGATGCGCAATTAAGAGAATCTCAGTTAAAACTATCCGATATAGAAAAACAAAACCAAAATCTTGTTAATAACATCAATGAGCTTAATGCGCAATTAAACGAAACTCAATCAAAATTGTCCGATGCAGAAAGACAAAATCAAGAGTTTGCCGATGAAATAAATCAACTTAATACCCAATTATCCAATGCCAAAAAGCGGAATAAAATCCTTTTGATACTACTCTTGCTTGTATTCTTTACCCTTGTTGGACTCATTGTGTATCAGTTTGGTATGGAAGACCCTCCCCAAACAGAAAACACAACTAATAATAGCAAAAATTTTGCAGTGCCGTATGTTAGATGGCAAGAAGCCGGAGATGCATGCACTGCGAGAGGTGCGGGCTGGCGACTTCCAACACAGAATGAGTTAACAAATCCCAACAGCATCGCTGTAAACCGTTCGGATTTCGACACCAACGGCATCTATTGGACAAGCACGAATAAAGGGGATTATGCTTATACCGTGTATTTTGGCAGCAAAAACACTTATTCCTCCTCACATAAAAAGACGGAGAGATATGCTTATCGGTGTGTTAAGGAGAGAAATTGAAATTTAATATTGCCTAATTATTCCCATTTATCAAATTCACAACCACCTTTACAATTACATCTTTCTCCTCCGTCCGGCTTTCCGCAATCATTAAAGTAAGCGCAACCAAGGTGTTGTTTTCTATCAGTCGCAATCCGTTGGGTTTGTACAAGATGCCATTCTTTTCTAAAAACCACAGGAAAAGGAATGCCGCAATTCGTTTGTTGCCATCGCTGAACGAATGATTTTTTGTAACGAGATAGAGCAACATCGCTGCTTTTTCAATACCGTGTTTTGGATGACATTGGATAAAAGCATTACTGTCTGTTTCAAGTCTTCATATTGTTTGAGTTTCATCTTCTGGTTTACCACATAACCCTTTATGAGATAATCTTTCAAAATTTTGTTTGCCCAAATACGGAATTGAGTGCCGCGTTGAGATTTTACTCGATACCCAACAGAGATAATAACATCCAGATTGTAGCGTTGCACTATTGAAGTTTGTGTTTTACCTTCTATAGCACCGTGTGGAGTGGTATGTGCAAAATTTGCACATACCACTTCTTCCTGCAATTCCCCTTCTGCAAAAATATTGCGTATATGCTTGCCAATAACCGTTCTTTCACGCTGAAACAACGCAACCATTTGTTCTTGCGTGAGCCAAACAGTTTCTTTTGCCAAACGAACATCTAATTCAGCAACACCACCGGACATTTGATAGATGATTACTTCGCCTTTATTCTTTATTTCCTGATTCATAGATTTTTCAATTTTCTGTTTTCGGCGCAAAGGTACAACTATTTCTTGTGATTACCCGACAAAAAGAAATGTGTCGTTGTATCAAGACAACAAATTGAAACAAAATGCGTATGAAGAAAATTAAAAAACGAGGACAACATTTATTTTCATGCCGCAAGCACTTTTATCGACACCTCTCTATTGGCAGCGAAACTCAAAGCAGCCCGAATATGAACATCCTGCAAGGCGGGGTAATTGTCAATAATTTCTTGAAAAGTCATCCCCGATGCCAGCCACTGCAAAATATCGGAAACAGCAATCCGAGTACCAACGATGCACGGTTTTCCAAATCGAATATTCGGATTAATCACGATGTATGAAACAAAATTATCCATTTTGTTGATTGTTTGTTTTAATATTGCAGCGACAAAGGTACATCAAATTTGACAAATATCAAAAATTTATCAATGCGGCTTTTTTTGTAATCCACAAAATTATCACTACCTTTGCCGCCAAACAACGCTATTATGCAGACAAATCTTGTGATAAATGATAATCTTGTGGAGGAGGCTTTTCGCTATTCTCAAAACATATCCACAGAAAGGGAATTGATTGAAATTGCCCTGCGGGAGTATGTAATACATCGTAAACCAAAGAGTATCAAAGAATTAAAAGGGAAAATACAATTCCGTGAAGACTACGATTACAAACTAATGCGAGAAACGCTATGATACTTGTTGATACTTCGATATTGATTGGATATTTCAAAGGGATAGGTGGTTCACCTTACGACAAATTAGATGAAATCATAGATAATCAAATTGTTTTCGGTATCAATAACCACATTTATCAAGAGGTATTGCAAGGCGCAAAGACAGAAGCCGAGTTTAATCAACTGAAAGCATATCTGAATATAATACCATTTTACGATTTGTA
This sequence comes from Candidatus Symbiothrix dinenymphae, assembly GCA_001417715.1. Lineage (GTDB taxonomy): Bacteria > Bacteroidota > Bacteroidia > Bacteroidales > Azobacteroidaceae > Azobacteroides > Azobacteroides dinenymphae. The sequence goes on along the minus strand of BBRT01000070.1, from coordinate 29,276 downwards.
CAACGGCAGAAAATCATACGAAAATGCCGCACTGATGTACATGAAATGTCGAAAATCAGGCATTACGATAAGAAGTACCGTAGATTTGATAATCGCTCAAACGGCAATAGAAAACAACCTGTATTTATTGCACAACGATAACGATTACATAAATATCGCCACAGTAGTTACAGAGTTAAAACTTTACGAATAAAGCCAATGCCATATTGGGTGTAATCAACCTTATTTAATACCAAGTGATGAACACTTGATACATCTCTGCCTCTGTTTCCTTTGTGTTGGGCGTAGGCTCCTCCCAATGGCTACGGCTCGTTTTTTTTATTTAATCAAATAATCCCGTTCGTCTTAACGAATGCAACTTTCGTTCTTTTATAATATCTTTCTCCGTAATATTCCCAATTAATAAAGGCGATGTAGGAATGTGTCTGCTTTTTTTCTTTTGTACTTCATCGTGATTAAAATTTGCATAACAATATAGACAATTATGCCCACATGTATTGTATTCGCCAATATCAACACTTTCGATACAACCGCACTCTTGCCTTTGATTTTTATCCTTTCTTGATTCAATAGGGAAGCCAACAATGTCTTCAATAATAGCATTATCAATACATTTACCATGTTTAATGCCAACACTTTCCAAATCATATTTTTCAGCGCAAGATTGCACCTCTATGTCATACACTTTCGCGATATCTGCAATGGCTTTTGAAATATATAAAATTTCACATTCGTTCAGCTCTACAGCCGTAGTCTGTCTTAAATTTCTTTCTGTTTTTTTATAGAAGTCAATAAAACTGATTGCGCATTTATTTGTATATGAAAATAATCTCTTAGCAATTGATTCAAAGTATTTAATATGATAATCTGCATTAATGTTGTCAGATAACAGAATGGGGTCATATCGCCAAATAACCCGATTTTTTCCAATTTTGTCTGACAAAGTTTTAAATGTGTTTATTATATTGTCTTTTGTGGGTACAAACGATTCGATACTCTGGTTGTATGGATTTATTGTAAACTGAAAATAATAATTGAACTTTTTTATTTCACCAAGCCTATTTATCATTGCCTGTGGATTTTTTGTCCAAAAAACCATGCAGTCCACAATCTCAGGATTTATCAAAATTTTGCTTACTTGGTTTATATTCATTGGATTACGAACATACACAGAGCCCTCTTTTATCCGATTGTAAAACCATTCGGAATAAAAAGCGGGAATATCAGTTCGCCGACTTACACTAAGTATCATTGTGTTGCTTTTTAAAGATGAATAATTGTGCACTTCTACATTCTACCCACGGAGAATATTTAGCGTTGATATTTTGAAGAGGCGTTATTATTGCATTATTAACAATATGTTGAGTTCCATATCGGAAATATGATTTTTGTGTATTTTCAAAATGAAATTTGTCAACTATTTGCACGTCATTATCCTTTTGAATACGCTGAATCAGTGTGTCAAAATGGAAACGAATCTCTTTTTCATTACGACCCAAATTAATATCATTTACTATCAAAACTGAATTTGACATTTTTTGATATAAAACACAGAGATTATCAATAAAAATCGTAAAATCATCTGGATTATTTTTCAAAACATCCGATAGAACATAATTTAATATCAACACATTGGGCAATTGCGTACCTGCTTGATAATATTGAAATACCTCATCATAAACAAATTCAGCATCACAATCTGGCAATTTTATTTGATTGTGGATTGGCTCCCAAATTCGATTCAATTCAAAACCTTTATACTCTATTTGCCAAGTTAGACTATTTCGTGTTTTCCAAGAATAAAGTCCAAACAAATCCGAACAGGGCCCACAGCCAATTGAACAAACTCTTAATGTATGGACATTTATAAAATTATACCGTTTTAATAAATGCTCTATTTCAGATGAATAACGATATAGATATTTGCATGTATAACAATATGCAATATTAGGGCAATTATATGTTCTTTCATGAGTATTTACATCATGAATCTTTTCTAAACAATTGAAACATGATGTACAACCTTCATCGTTAGGGCAATTTTTACATCGCCCACTTTTGTCTCTATTATATTGCGTATCGCAAAATTCCACTAATTTATTTATCATTATTTTTTACTTTAATTATTCCTCAATCCACAAAATCCGCCCTATTCAGATATTGATGTTCACGGTTGCAAAATTACACATTATTTAAAATTTTTCAATTAACCCCATTTAGTTTAGTTCTCATGAGTGTTTCATGCCATCTAATCACCATTTTTTCCATTTTTCACCACTCATATCCATTTTCCTTCAACCACTCTTGCGCATTTGCATATCCTAACCGTGCCGCTTTTTGATAGCAACTTATGGCTTGAGTATAATTATTCTGCGCATCGTAGGCAAGCCCCATATTATAGTATGCGTATGCATCGGTTGGGTCAATGGCAATGACTTTTTGAAAGCAATTTATGGCTTGAGTATAATTATTCTGCGCATCGTAGGCAAGCCCCATATTATAGTATGCGTATGCATCATTTGGGTCAATGTCAATGGCTTTTTGATGGCAATTTATGGCTTGCGTATAATTTTTCTGCGCATAGTAGGCAAGCCCCATACTTCCGTGTGCCGGTGCATGGTTTGGATCAATGGCAATGGATTTTTGATAGCAATTTATGGCTTGGGTATAATTATTCTGCTCATAGTAGGCAAGCCCCATATTCTTGTATGCCGATGCATCGTTAGGGTCAATGGCAACGGCTTTTTGATAGCAATTTATGGCTTGAGTATAATTATTCTGCTCACAGTAGGCAATCCCCATATTGTTGTATGCCGCCGCATCATTGGGGTCAATACCTATGGCTTTTTGGTAGCAACTTATGGCCTGAGCATAATTATTCTGTGCACGGTAGGCATTCCCCATATTATTATGGTTATGGTATGCGTATGCACCGTTTGGGTCAATGGCAATGGCTTTTTGATAGCAATTAATGGCTTGGGTATAATTTTCCTGGTCAGCGTAAGCAATCCCCATATTATAGTATGCCCGTGCATTGTTTGGGTTAATGGCAATGGCTTTTTGATAGCAATTTATGGCTTGAGTATAATTTTCCTGGTCAGCGTAAGCAATCCCCATATTATAGTATGCCCGTGCATTGTTTGGGTTAATGGCAATGGCTTTTTGGTAGCAATTTATGGCTTGAGTATGATTCTCCTGGTTAGCGTAAGCAATCCCCATATCACTGTATGCCTCTGCGTTGTTTGGGTCAATGGCAATGGCTTTTTGGTAGCAATTTATGGCTTGAGTATAATTCTGTTGTTCAGCGTAAGCAACTCCCATCATAGAATATGCAAGCGTATAGTTTGGGTCAATATCTATAGCCTTTTGATAGCAACTTATGGCTTGAGTATAATTCTGTTGTTCAGCGTAAGCAATTCCCATCATAGAATATGCAAACGTATAGTTTGGGTCAATACCTATAGCCTTTTGATAGCAACTTATGGATTGAGTATAATTCTGTTGTTTAGCGTACGCAAATCCCATTCTACAATATGCAAACGCATCGTTTGGGGCAATATCTATAGCCTTTTGATAGCAACTTATGGCCTGAGTATAATTATTCTGCGCATCGTAGGCAAGTCCCATTCTACAATATGCCCACACATAGTTTGGGTCAATACTTATAGCCTTTTGATAGCAACTTATGGCTTGAGTATAATTCTGTTGTTCAGCGTAGGTAACTCCCATGTTGTAGTATGCCTGCGCATGGTTTGGATCAATGGCAACAGCTGTTTGGTAGTACTCAATAGCCAATATGTACAATTTTTTCTCAAGAGCATTGTCTCCTTTTGTTTTGTATTCTTCCGCAGAAAGTTTATCCACCTGCTTTGCGAACGAAACCTGCAACGCTTTGTTTTTTTCTTCTTCCAATGCTCGTTTTGTGGCATTTGTTTCTTCTGTAAATCGTTTTTGCTGAGCTTCAATTTCACGCTTCAATTTTGCTACTTCTGCTTCTGCTGCCCGCGTTCTTTGGCGGGATTCCTCTAATTCTTTGGTTTTTTGCTTGTCGTTGAGCACTTCGGCAATGCGCTTGTTCACATCATCGGGATCAACGGTCATCTCTGCTTTGATGTAGTAAGTTCCGAAGTCCCATTTTTCTTCGAGCACTTTCATTTCCACAATGCCTGCCGTGATGGCTTCTATCGTTTCTGCGTAGTCTTGGGTATTGCCCTTCACAGATGCTTTTTGTTCGGAACGTATGTAAGTTCCAACCTCACGCAACAAGATGTTGCGCATTTCAGCGGTAGCATTGGTGCGCGAACTCACTTTGCTATCTATTTCGCTCGCCTGATAAGTGTATTCGCGAGTGAAAGTTTTTTGTTTCGCATACGCACTGCCCGCCATAAACAATAGCAAGCAGAAAATAATGTATTTTGTCATATGTTTCATTGTTTTTATATTTTTGTAATCATTTCCTCCAACGCTTTCGCCAACCCGCCAGCTTCCTTCCCGCCGGCAGTGGCAAAATGAGGCTGCCCTCCCCCACCCCCTTGTATGTGTTTGGCGGCATCGCGGACTATTTGGGAGGCATCCCAGCCGCCTTTCACGAGGTCGTCGCTCAGCATCACGGTCAGTAATGGCTTGCTGTCGAAGGTGGTGGCTGCCACGAAACAGGCTTTTTCTGGAAATTCGCTGCGGATTTGGAGGGCTAAATCTTTGACCATTTCGGCGGAGAATGGTCCGCGGAGCACGAACAGATTTATGCCGTTGACCTGCTGCTTGGATTCGATGAGTTGCTTTTTGACTTGCACCAATTTTTCTTTCACGAAGCCCTCGACTTGCTTTTTCAGGTCGGCGTTTTCGTCCACAAACTTGCGGATGGTCTGCACCAGGTCGGGCGCATTGTTGAATGCTGCTCGCAAACTGCGCAAAATATCCTGCTGCATGTCGAAATATTTCTCTACATTTTCGGCGGTGATGGCTTCGATGCGGCGGATGCCTGCCGCCACGGACGATTCCGCCAAGATGCGGAACGAGCCGATGCGACCGGTGGACGCGATGTGCGTGCCCCCGCAGAGTTCGACGGACGAACCAAAGCGCACCACCCGCACGTCGTCGCCGTATTTTTCGCCAAACAATGCCATCGCGCCCAACGACGTTGCCTCGGCGATTGGCACGTGACGGCGTTCGTCCAACGGAAAATCTTCGCGGATTTTTGCTGTCACAATTTGTTCCACCTTGCGGATTTCTTCGTCGGTCACTTTTTGGAAATGCGAAAAGTCGAAACGCAGCGATTCGGGGGTTACAGACGAGCCTTTTTGCTCCACGTGCGTGCCCAAAACCTCGCGCAATGCTTCGTGCAAGAGGTGCGTCGCCGTGTGGTTGGCTTCTGTGGCGCGCCGTTTTTTCACATCCACTGCTGCCTGAAAAGTGTCCGTAACATCTGCAGGAAGGTGTTTTGTGAGGTGCACCGCCAAATTATTTTCGCGCTTGGTGTCAAAAATCTCAATTTTGTTGCCGTTGGAATCCGTCAGCCAACCGCTGTCGCCCGCCTGCCCGCCCATTTCGGCGTAAAACGGCGTTTGGTCGAGCACGATTTGATAATAGTCGGCGTTTTTTTGCTTCACTTGGCGGTAGCGCAGAATTTGCGCATCGGATTCGGTGAAATCGTAGCCCACAAACTCCGAGTCGCCATTCTTCACCGTCACCCAGTCGCCCGTTTCCACGGCGGCGGCATTGCGGGCGCGCTCTTTTTGCTTTTGCATCTCCACGTCAAAGCCCGCCTTGTCTGCCTGCATATCTTGCTCGCGCAGAATGAGTTCCGTCAAATCCAGCGGGAAGCCGTAAGTATCATAGAGTGTGAAAGCATCCACGCCGCTAATCGTTTGCGTACTTGCCGCCTTCGCCTCCTGTATCTTCTTGTCTAACAGCCGAATACCTGTTTCCAGCGTCCGCAAAAACGAGTCTTCTTCCTCCTTAATCACCTTTTCAATCAAATCTTTTTGTGCGCTCAATTCGGGATAGGCATCGCCCATTGAGGCTATTAGGACGGGGATTAGGCGGTGCATAAAGGGGCGTTTTTGTCCCAAAAAAGTGTAGCCGTAGCGCACCGCGCGGCGCAAAATGCGGCGAATGACGTAGCCGGCTTTCGCGTTGGAGGGCAATTGCCCGTCGGTGATGGCAAACGCGATTGTGCGGATGTGGTCGGCGATTACGCGCATCGCCACTGCCTGCTGCTTGTCAGGGGATTGCGGGTCAAGCCCGCAATGACGCGCTATTTCCTTTATAATCGGTTGGAAAACATCGGTGTCGTAGTTGGAGGTCTTGCCCTGAACAGCCATGCAGAGGCGTTCAAAGCCCATTCCGGTGTCGATTACCCTATTCGGGAGTCCCTCCAGCGAGCCGTCGGCTTTGCGGTTGAACTGCATAAACACGAGGTTCCAGATTTCCACCACTTGCGGGTGGTCGTGATTGACCAGCGTTAAACCGTCTATTTTGGCGCGCTCGGCTTCGGGGCGGAGGTCGATGTGGATTTCCGAACACGGTCCGCACGGTCCTGTGTCGCCCATTTCCCAGAAATTATCGTGCTTATTGCCGTTGATGATGCGGTTTTTGGGGAGGTATTGCTCCCAATAGCCGGCGGCTTCGTCGTCGCGCTCCAAGTTTTCTGCCTTACTGCCCTCAAACACTGTAACATAGAGGCGGTTTTTGTCCAATTTCAGCACCTCCGTCAGGTATTCCCACGCGCAGGCGATTGCCTCCTGTTTGAAATAGTCGCCGAACGACCAGTTGCCGAGCATTTCAAACATGGTGTGGTGGTAGGTGTCGTGCCCAACTTCCTCTAAATCATTGTGTTTGCCACTCACTCTCAAGCATTTTTGAGAGTCTGCCACTCGCGGGCTGCTAATCGGCACATTACCCAAAATAATGTCCTTAAACTGGTTCATACCGGCATTGGTGAACATCAAAGTGGGGTCGCCCTTAATCACCATCGGTGCAGACGGCACAATTTTATGCCCGTGGCGTTCAAAATAATCTTTGAACGATTGACGAATTTCTTTTGCTGTCATTTTCTTTGAATTTCAAAATTTGGCTGCAAAAGTACAATAAATTTGTGAGTTATGAGCTATAAGCTATGAGCTGTGAAATTCAGTGATAACGAAACGATAACAAAATTCTTAGTTTTGAATTGACATTTTTTTCTTCCAACGACCGGACTACACTCTACGAAAAATGTACGCCAAACCGGAGAACATCTGCTATCTTTTGTTGAAAACAAAATTTAATCCCTGCGCTGTGTAGTTTGCAAACTCCTTGTCGGACGAGATGAGGGCGATTTTTTCGGACATGGCTTGCGCGATAATCGCGTGGTCGTTCATATCTTTGTGCCCTGCCATGATGTTCAATTTGACATATTTGGCAAGATGATATTTATTGAAGAAGACAATTTCAAAATACGCCTTTTCGATTGCATCCAAAATATCTTCTTCCGATTTGAAACGAAGATGTTTTATTTTCCCTATCTTATACAATAACAGCAATTCTTTAATTGCCACTGAACTAACCAGAATTGTATTGCCGAAATCAGTTAAAATATCGGTTACTTTTGGACTCAGGTCATCGCTGGTATTAGATAAACTAAAAATCAGCACATTGGTATCAAAACACAATATCCGATTTTGGAATATAAAAAATTATTGCTACCTTTGCGCCCGTCAAAGCAATATTGCTGCGACTTTAATTAAATGGAAATGAAAAAGGTAGTGTTATTAGTGCGTGTGTCGTCTATTCGGCAGGATTACGAAGCACAGTTAATCGAGTTGCGAGAATTTGTACGAAAGGATGGCTACTCCGATGGTGAGATGGAAGTTATCGAAGATAAAGAGAGTGGAAGCAAGTTATCGGATGAAGAGCGAAACGGGCTAACTAAAATGTATGCGGCTATTGAAAATCCCGACAATGAAATAGAGGCAGTCTATTGTTGGGAACTATCGCGGCTAAGCCGCAAGCCGGCAACGGTGTGGAATATCAAAGAGTATCTGGCGGAGAAAAAAATAAATCTAATTGTTAAACAGCAAAACCTTAATATGCTGAGGGAAGCAGGCAATTTCACGATGATTTTTAGCATCTATGTTGGAATGTGCGAGAGCGAGATTCAACTAAAAACAGAAAGAACAGAGAGAGGCAAGCGTTTGAGAGCCGCACAAGGATGCTACATTGGTGGAACCGTAAGATACGGCTATACCTATGACAAAAACAACCCCAAAAAGGAATACGTTGTCGACCCGCAACAAGCGGACGTAGTTAGGACAATTTTTGAGTTATATTCCACAGGTAAATATGGTGCCATTAAAATACATGACGAGCTGCTTAAAATTGGTGAAAATATGGGAATAGGGGTTATAAAACAAATATTAACTAACAAAGAGTACACAGGCGAGGAAATAGAGGAATGCGAATATGCAGCGAAAGTTCGCGGGAAAGAGCAAAAAAAACGGCGATATAGAAGGTCTTATCCACAAATAATCTCAAAAGAAACATACGATAAATGCCGACAGGTTGCAAAAAAAAATAATAATAACATTGATAAATCCAAAAACATATATTACGCCAACAAACTAATAAAGTGCAGCGGTTGCGGGTCGAGTTTGACTGCGTCAAAAAAACAGGTCGTTTATTTATGCAACAACAAATACAATAGGCAAACCAAAATAGAATGTTCTGGGGGAGATTCAATAAATATAAATGTGATAGATAGCCTTTTATGGCATTTAGCCAAAGAAGAGGAGGTATTTTTCCTTCTCAACCTCAGCGAAAAAAATATAGTTGAATGGAAAAATGAGATTGATAGACTGCAAAACGAGATAGATAACTCCGACAAGCAGTATAATGCGGTTGTCGCGAAAAAGAAAACCGATATCTCGAAAGTAATGCGTTCACTCGGAGAGAAAGAATTGGAGGCATTTGCCGTTGCTGAAACAAAAGACGAAAGACAACGAATCAAACAAGACAAGATACATTGCGCAGAAGAAATAAAACGCCTCACGAAAATAATAGCCGAAAGCGAGCCGCAATATAACGGTGTTATGGAAATAGGTGAGAGAAATGGAGAACTCGCTATAGGATTTCGCGAAGACAAGACCATGGAAAAAAACATCTCAAAACATTTGGATGCTACGGACGACAAAACACGCTACGAACTCGTCCACAAGCACATAAAGTCTGTTAATGTCAAAAACGAATCAACAAAAACCAAACGAATTACGGTATACTTCCACGAACTTTACGGCAGAGATGGAAATGCATATAACTTCTACTATTATGATTTCCGGGAAAAAGACAAATCCAAACAACTCTATCAAATAATGCCTGACAGAATTTATAGGGTACAGACGTCAGAAGGGAAAAAAAAAGGTAAAATAACTTATGCCGATTTTGAAATAGTTGAACGGTTTTCGAAGCAGAGTAGTAAAAAAAAATAGGTGGTAAAAATAAATCTTACGGACTGCCCTTTTACCACTGTGTTAAACTTTCATAAAAGTAAAGATATTTCTTTTAGATTTTTGTTTACCATTCAAAACTTTTTCGTACCTTTGCACCGTGAAACAATTAAAAATTACAATGATATGAAAACAGTTATTTATACACGTGTTTCGACAAGTGTACAGGATTATGAGAGACAAATTAATGACCTCACGGCATTTGCCGGGAAACAGGGCTTTGATGTAGTTAATACGTTTAGCGAGAAGGTAAGCGGTGCAAAGAAAAATGAGGAGCGTGCTGAACTATCCGCAATGATTGAATATTGCACAAGCAACGATGTAGAAAAGGTTTTAATCTCTGAATTGTCGAGGCTCGGTCGCAACACGATTGAAGTTTTGAAGGCAGTTGAATTATTGAACGACAACAAAATTAGCTTGCACATTCACAATTTAGGCATCGAAACTTTGAACAGCAGCAAAGAGGTAAGTATAAGCAGTAAGTTGATGATTACAATGCTTGCGGAGTTCGCAAGTATGGAACGCACACAAATTCGCCAACGTATGGCAAGCGGGTACGCAAATCATATCAATAACGGCGGAAGTGTTGGTCGGCACAAGGGTGATACCAAAAGCATTGAAACCTTGAAAAATGAAAATAAAGATGTGATAAAATACCTCAAGAACGGTTTAAGCCTCAACACTATATGCAAACTAACCCACAAGTCAAAGCCGACCGTAATTAAAATTAAAAGAGCAATTGCAGTATGAATTGAAATTTAATATAAATTACATACACATAACGCTTTACTTTTGCAAATATGCTTAAATAAAGCGTTATTATTGTAATATTCACACAAATTTATTATATAGTAAATTAATTTATATTAAATTAGTTATGTAATGTTTTGCGTTCCATTTGCGCTGCTTTGTAATTTACTATATATTAGTGTATGTAAATTTATGTGCAATTTTGTTTCACACTTTTGACTAATATAAATAGTTAATATATAATAGTTTAAGGCATAAAAACAAACATTGTCAGGGGGGTTATTATTACCCTTGACAACGGCTATTCAAAGCAAAATATCAGCAACGGTAAATCTCTCTTTTTTTTCTCCAATGAAATATATTACTTTGTCAAAAAAAGATACAAAGGTGCAATATAGAAAACCTTTGTTGCAAAATAAATTTTCGTACAATTCTATCCTATTTTTATTTACATACTCTTTAAATTTTTCATTTCCAACTCTTATTTCCGTTCTATATAGTATTTTAGGGTCGTCGTATTGTTCTAAAATATAATTTTTACCTTTCTTCTGGCAGTCTATAACCTTATTATATGAGCAAATTGAAATACCGTCTAATTTGTTGTTTAATGCCTTTTTAGAATAAATGTTTAAGGTCATGGTTTTGTATTTTTCCATGTTGCCACTGTGAGTATAAACGATTTCGGGGCGATCCGCTTTTCTATCATGCACAACTTTTCCATTTAGAACCGTGGTCATATTTTTATCCCGTATACATCGTTTTAAGAGGTTAGGAATGTTTTTATGTGTACTATCAATGTATATTTCAAGCTCCGTCACGTTACGAAGCGACAACCCTAAATCACTTGTAAGAGAAGGTAGATACCACAACTGTGTTTTATCATATAACACTTTGTTTTCTATCCACAGCCATACTTTTTTTTCCTTCGCAGTGGCTTCGTCTTCTTCTTTCAGATTAAATCGCAATTCCCCAAACACAACCGTTTCAAGCTCATTCTGTTTATTTAAGTCTTTGATGAGTATCTGGTAAACATCGCTATGATATTTGCCGTCTATCCTGCGAAGGTCAAAATTAAACAAAGGATATAATTCTGGTCGCATCTCTTCTAATTCCTTAATAATTGTGTCGTCATCAATGCTATAACACAATTTTAATTTATCAATACCGATATTTACCTTTTTTTCTTTTAGCAATTCGCCAAATTCGTAGTAATAAAAATTTTTTTGCCACATTTCTAAATTTTTCATGCGTTGCTGTTGTTTAAATTGTTATTCCTTGACGGCACCGTAGCCCAATACGCCTTTAAAGCATCTGAAATGGCTTTCTTAGTCTCTGCGCTTCGTGCTTGTCCGTAAATCGGATTATTGCAGCCTGCCTTTTTTGCGCTCATCTTCGCGCGTGTAGCCGCATCCGGCTCTCTGAATTTTCGTTTGTCCATAAAAAATTTGTTTTTAAATTTTATCCTACAATAAATATATAGAAACTTTTTGAATTATCAAGAGTTACTTGTTTTTTTTCAAAATTTTTCAAAAAGTATCTGCACCAAACAATTAAGCGTAGTATGGCGATAAATTAATTTAATGTAAATTAAAGGACGGATACCGGGCGGCGGGGGGGGGGCGGGGGGGGCGTAAAAAAACTTTTTTCATTGCAGACGCTTGAAAATTTGAAAAATTTTATCTACCTTTGCGCCCGAATTTGCGCTAAGTAATGAATAGGCAAATGTCGACCGGTATCGGCTCGAATGAATGAGCAGATAAGGGAGTGATTAACTGTTTAAATTATAGGAGATTATGATGACATGACGGCGGTAATACGCACATTTTAAGACATTTTGGGAAAAGCGTTATAGCTTGTATTCTGAGTGCTGTGAAACTTCAACAATTTCAACGATTGCTCAATGGATAAAAGTGGAGACGTTCGTGCTACGGCACGGGCAAATTCATTTTATTTGAGCAATAGGTAGTTGAAGACCTCACAGTACGGATAGAGATATTAGAATTTTGTCCGCGCTTTTTTTATGCTGCGTATTGTGAGGAAGGACAACGGTTGCCCAACAACTGATTAAAAGGGGGCAAGACACCTACGAAGCCTTTTAGAGTAGGAACTATTTTAATAATTTAATCGTCCGTACAAGGAACGGACGTAAAAACATTTCAAAATGAAAAAGTTTAAAAATTTATTTTTAGTGAGTGTGGCTATCATGACATCTGTTTCGATGTTCGCCCAATCAGAAAGTTCGAAAGCTATTATTGGCATTTCACCTGTTCAACTTATGCATGGAGTTCGTATTAAGTACGAAAAGCCTTTGAGTGACAAAATCAGTTATGGAGCCTTATTAACAGGCTATTATGGTGATTTTCCCGGAGGTCAATTAGCTCCGATTGTCAGGTACTATTTCAAAAAGCATGCGCCCGAAGGATTTTATGCACAAGCAAAAATCGTTTTCGGTATGCACCTGAATGATTACGCAACGTATAAGCTGAAAGAGGGTGAAACTGCGCCAAACTATGACATGTTTGGCGACATGACGAATGGCGATCCTGTTACAAAAACGCAAACATTTTTCAATGTGGGCGGAGGGCTTACAGTTGGTTATCAAATGTTATTCGGGAAAGATGACAAATGGTCAATAGACGTTAATATTGGAGCTAAGTTTGTTGGCGGCGTGCCCGTTCCCGATGATGCGCCGGCAGGGAAAGCATTCGATAATTTAGGATGGGCCGTATCAGGTCCGGGCTCTATTATTGATGGCTTATTTTCAGTTGGGTATAGATTTTAAAATTAAAAAGATGAAGAAGCCCCTGACCACATTGGGTGGTCGGGGGTTTCATTGTATGTTGCTATATGCAACGGCACAAGGGTAATCAAAATAATTTAAATTAACGACAAAATTTGTATGTGATTGAAAAACAATAAATTATGTATATGGTTTTATATTCCAAAATTGAATTGTATGTTAATATAGTATCTCATCGTAATATTGCCCTCATGTCTCTTTTTGAACCATCATCAATGTTCTTCATTGTTAACCAATACTTGGCTGTCGGCGATAAAGGTCTTCCTTCTTTTATCATTCTTTGAAGGACTGCTTCTGCAGCTGATACTTTCTTTGCACGTTTTTTCACTGTTGCTTCCATATTTTTTAATTTTTAAAATTATTTTCGCGACAAAGGTACGATTTTTTTTGTTTATCCAATTTTTAGACATTCCATATCTCCAAGATATGGAATGTCTGAACGTAGCGTTTTTTTTCAATACCCCCACAGCGGCTGCGGCTTCTTGGGCGGTTCTATTCTTTCACCGAAGCCGAAAGCATACGCTATTTTGATGCCTATTGCATGGTTCATGTCTATGTATGCGGCGGTGTAGAGGTGATTGTTCCATTTGAAGCCTGCTTCTGCTGTGGGGATGATGAGGCTTTTCAGGGCTAATTTTTCGGTGGTGTGCACGTCGTGCACTGTTTCAAAGCCGTGTTGGGGGGCGTTGGTGATGGTTTCTTTGAAATCTTCGGAATAGCCGGAGGTCGTTCGTGTGCCTATGGTTTGCTCGCAGGTGGCTGTGAGGGGGATGCCGTATTTGCCTCCTGCGGCTATGTAGATGTAGTTTTTGGAGCTGATGGGGATTTGCAGATGCAATTTGAGGGGCAGTTGCAGGAAAATGGCGGTTTGGGTTTCTTTGATGTCCTCGTATTGTGTGCGGAAGAAGAAATTGCCGGTTAAGCCTGCGGGCGTTTCGATGAGCGTTTCGGTGTTGACGGTGTTTGGTGAGGTGATGGCGTTGTTGTACATCGCCACCTCTGCGCCTGCGGAAAAGCCAAAATAGCGCGAGAAGAAGTAAGCATATTCAACGCCTGCATTGCCGCCGAAGCCGCCTTTGGAGTTGGCGATTTCGGATGCCAGTGCTTCCGAGCTGAATTGGAATGTGGATATGCCAACGGCGGCGTGGATGCGCCATTCGTTGCGGTATTGCGTTTGAGCGGCTATGCCGGTGATTTGCAATACCAAAATCATTGTTGTTGTTATCTTTTTCATTCTATTTTTTGTCATTTTTATCATCATCATATTCCCCAAGGCGTTGCCATTGGGCTGGCATATATAAGGCTTTCAGCCTTGTTCGCCCCCTTTGGGGGCGCATGTTTATCGCCAATTTTTATTCATCACATTTCTAGGCTGAAAGCCTTATATATCCCAGCCCAACGCATCGCGTTGGGTAATTTGTTCCATATTCGTCATCCTACGCCCTGAAAGGGCAATATATTATCATCGTAATTTTTAATTTTTAATTATTTTCTTCATCTTTTCATTGACTCTCATGAGGTATGTGCCGCGCTGCAAACGCGACAGGTCGATATTGCATGCTTTATTTTGCTCTGCTGCTGTTTGGTGCACCATTTGACCGCTGATGTCGAACAACATTATCTTGTCGCCTGCTTGCATCGTTTCGTCCTCTACTGTGAGCTGCCCTTCGGTGGGGTTGGGGTAGGTTCGGAGGGGGGTGGTGCCTGCGGTCATTCTTATGGGGCAGGATTGGAGGTGTTCGCCTTGGGTGGTGGTCAGTAGCACCAGAAATTCGTCGTTGGCTTCAAATGTGCGGCTGCCGAATGAGAGGCTGCCGGAGGTTTCGCCCTGTATGTCGATGCCGTTTTTTTGCCATTGGTATACCGTGAATGTGTAGCCGCCGTTGGTGGATGAGTTGTTGTTTACCAGCAACACATCGTCCCACACCTTTGCGATGATGTCGGGCAGGCAGGTTGTCAATCGGAATCTTACTGCAAGGCTGTGATGCGAGGTTACATTCGTAAAGGTGCAACTGCCTGTTGCAACGGCTGCGGCATTGTCCTCATCGTCCACCAATACCTGATAAATGGCATAGCCGCTGTTGGGCGTGATGCGGAAAGTGATGTTGGTGCCTGCGTTTACCGTCACTTCGCCGTTGGGTGAAATGCTGCCGCCGGTGTTTGCCGATGCTGTGATGGTGTATTTTGCATCCTCCTCAAAATTTGCTGTTAGATAGCCCGTTGCACCGTTTACTGTGAATGTTGTAATTGCGGTGCTATTGCCCGCTAATGTCCATTTTACAAAGTGGTAGCCTGTGGCTGCTGTGGGCGTGAAATGGTCTGAAATTAGATAGGTGCCATTTGTTAGGGTTTTTGAAGGTGGCGATACTATTCCCATTGTTGTGCTGTTGCTGGTGGCATTGACAGTATAGGTTGGTACATTTTCAAAATTTGCTACTAAATTGATGGTTGCACTGCGTACTGTGAATGATGTAATTGCTGTGCTGCTGCCCGCTAATGTCCATTTCACGAAGCGATAGCCTGTTTTTGCAGTATAACTGAAATGGTCTGAAATCGTGTAAGTGCCATTTTCTAATTGTTTTGAACTTGGGGACACTGTTCCCATTGTTGTGCTGTTGCTTGTGGCATTGACGGTATAGGTTGGTTGTGTTGCTCGTGCTTGCAAGGTTCTTGTGGCGGTTACAGTGAAACTATACGATTGATTGCTTGATACTTTTGTGGAGTTTTCATACCAACCGTCAAAGGTGTAACCGCTTTGCACTGTGCAGCCAACTGTTGCGGTAGTTCCGGAAACGTGACTGCCGGAACCTGTTGTGGCTGAAATTCCTGTGCCTGATTGAGTTGTGATAGTATAGATTTGGATTTGTTCTCGCTTATTTTTGAAAATAGGCAAACCTTGATTAGCAGAGCCACTGCTTGACATCTTCCAAACAGTATTAAAATCCCAAAGCAAATTATCTACAATCCATGCTTGCGATTGAAAAGAGGATAATGCCGTTCCGTATCCGTCTTTCCCGTAAACATCTGTGCTGCTTACAGTTGTGCCGTTTATAGTCATGGACGATAACGCATAACAGTTATTGACGGAGTTTTTTGAACCTACTATTCTTCCGGCATTGCTGTTATAACTACCGCGCTTTGCTGTTATGGTTGAATTGGCCGAAAAGCAACTGCTAATAGAGCCACCTCCTCCACAAATACCACCAGCATAAGAATCAGAATCAGGAGAAGAAGAAGAAGAAGTAATACTCCCTAAATTATAACAATTTGTAATTGAACTTAAATTTGCACTTTCACCTGCATACCCACAAATACCACCAGCATAAAGCCTATTAGAGGATGAGGGTGAGGATGAGGATGCAGTAATTGTTGCCGAATTATAACAATAACTGATTGTCGAGGACTTGGCACATCCACAAATACCGCCTACATAAAAACTGTTTGATGATGATGCAGAAACAGTTCCTTTTACCCCCAGATATTGAATGGTTGCACCGGATAAATAACCAAACACTCCGAAAGCATTGTTTACTTCAATTTCATGTCCACCTCCGTCAAATGTTCCCCCAAATGCTTTACTATACTCGTAGTTGCCAACCGAAGTTGTTAGCAAACTTGAACCGGTGAGGTCGCTTGTCAATAGAAAATACTTGCCGGAATAAGTTGTGCCGCCATACACAGCATTTGACAGAGCAAGCATATCTGCTTTTGTGGAAATCAGATAGGGGTGTAATTGTGTACCTGAACCGCCGCTGTATGTTTGAGCATTTATGCTCAAAACAGCTACCATGTAGAAACTCAATAAGATTGTTGACTTTTTCATATTTTTAAATAATTATGTTTATTATCTTTGTTCTTGTAATTTGTTAGATAAAATTTCCACAAATTCTGCTACTTGAGGCTTCAATTCTTTATTCACATCATAAGTGAAACCACCATACTCTATGGTTTTGTCAAAGGAACTTCTCGTTGTATCAGAATACCAAATAGGAATTACGGCGTTTTCACCAAATCTACTTTTAAACTGTTCCGATTCAAAAATTGGCCACATTTTTTTTGGATAATTATTTGACAGTATAGCAATTACATATTCTGCGTCGGATTTATAGATAGGTGCGAGATATTCTGCAACATTCTCACCCAATATTCTATGCTGTTCATTTCTATCGTAAAATACAGAAATTTCTCTTTCTGTTAGTTGGTTGAAAATCTCGTCTGCAAAATCTCTGTTTTCTCCGGCAAATGACAATGCAAAATCATATGATTTAGTAAATTTTATGTTCGAATATCCTATTTGTTTTGCAAAATCGTCCCAATCAATATTTTTCAAATAAAAGAAAAATTTAGGGTCTTCTATGGTCAGTATTTTAGAATGATTATCAAAATGTATTACATCTTGTAAAGTGGCTTTATCTTCGAGTAGTTTTTGTAAATACCCTTTTTCTATTACCTGATTAATACTGACTTTCATCTTTGGATATTGATGTAATATTGAGTCTATCTCTATAGACCAAGCTGAACTTTGAGATAGCCAATATAGCAAATGTAGATAAGGAGCTCTTCCTTCTTTTCGTATTTTAGAGCCTGTTGCAAAGTCTCGAGTTTTTGCAAAAAACACGCGAGATAAATCTTCTAACACTTTTTCTCTTATTGTTTCTATACTTGTGTGAGTAGATGCTTTCCCTGAATTGTTATTTATAATGTTGCATGCTATACACGCCTCTTGTGCCAATAATTGTGCAATATGAAAACTTCCATGAGACTCAGAGATTATTTCGGGTTTTATGTTGATTTTGGCTCTTAATGCTGCTTCGCCTAAGGAAATCATCTCATCAATTTTATTGTCCGGATTTGCCTCAAATTTAATGGTATCAATTCTATTATTCAAATCAGGAGAAAACGAAACCAAGGTTGTTCCCGCTTTATTGATGCCAACTAAAATCAATTTTGAATTCATATACTCTTCATCTGCAAGAGTTTTCATAAAATCAGATAAATTTTTCTTTATCTCATTTGAAAGAACATGAAAATCATCAATTATTACAATCCCAACATCTTTCAGTTCCGGTAACATTGTAATCATCTCAACATCACTTGGCGTTCTTGCAGATAACGTAATTACAGCGTGTTGGTTTAGTCCTAATTCTTTAATTGCTTGATTGACACTCGTCGTTTTACCAATTCCAGAGGGTCCCTCAATAATTAATCCTTTCCCATTAGTTCGTAATGCAACGAGTAATTTTGTGTACTCTTGCGGTTTTACAAAAGTGTGAGTAGGCACACCAGATGTTTTAAAAACATCTTCCAAATTTATTATTTTGGTGGTCCCATATAACGCCCTTAAATCAATCTTTTGCATATATTCCTGTTTTTAAAGTTTTTTCAACCTCACCCTCGCCTCACTCACTCCCTGCGCTGCTGCCGCCCGATACCAGAATATGGCATCTTTTTTGCTTTTCTTCACGCCATAGCCAAATTCGTACAATAGCCCCAAATTGTATTGCGCCGGAGCATAGTTGTAATAGAAAGCAGCATTGTAGTACGATTGTTTGGCTTCTGCATATTTTCCTTGCATCTCATATCTGTAGCCCTTGTTATTTTCTTCTCTCCCAACCACCTTATCTTGGTAAATTTGTATCACGCGCGTTTTCTCCGATTCTCTTTTGGCTTCATCGCGCTCCTTGGCTGCTTGCTTCAGTTGTGCTTCTGTTTCTCGCTTCAATTTTGCCATTGCTGCTTCTGCCTCCTGTGCTCTTTTGCGGGCAGCTTCCAACTCTTTCATTTTTTCCTTGTCGTTGTACACTGCATCAATTTGCTTTTTCACATCATCAAGGTCAACGGTCATTTTAGCCTTTATGTAATACATTTTGCCGTCCCACTGCTCATCCAGCATAGTCATTTCCACACTACCTGCCGTGATAGACTCTACCGTTTTCGTGTATTCCTGCTTGCTGCCTTGCACAAGTTTTTGGTGCTCGGTGATGTAAGTTCCAACCTCACGCAACAAAATTTTGCGCATTTCATCGGAGGCAATCTCTCGTGCAGTATTTTTGCTATCTGCTTCGCTTGCCTGATATTTATACTCTTTCGTAAAAGTCTTTTTCGCCGCGTAAGTGTTGCCCGCCGTGAGCAGCAGCAGGCAGACAAGAAAATATTTGATAGCAGTTTTCATTTTATTTCATTTTTTTGTCTGAATCAGGATTTTCAGGATTTTAGGATTTACAAGATTACAGTAATCCATCCTGTAAATCCTTTAATCCTGAAAATCCTGATTCAGACTATTGTTGCCTTTTTGCGAGTTCGGCTTCCACGCGCTTGCGGTATTGGTCGAACTCAAAATTCATTTTCATTTTGTCGTCGTCAGAAATTCGTTGTTTCATACTATTAGCGATGTTTTGCGCTAAAGCCGCCACACCTTCTTTGTATTCCAAACACACCCACACCTCAAACTGGTCATTAGGAAGCATAAATTTTGTCATCTTCACTATCACCGTATTAGACACCATCTGTTTTGCAATGCCCTCAGCAAAAGTACTGATTTTGGTGGCCTGGTCAGACACCTTGTCGCCTGACTTCGTATCGCCGGAATACAAAGTCATAGATGTTCTATCCGTAGTCGCAGCAGATGTGGTGGCAGTGGCGATTTTGCGCGCAAATTCTGCTCGGGCTTCTAGTTCCGCAATCTCGCGAGCGGCGGACTCTTCAAAATGCGAGCCTTTGCCAAAGGCTCGCGTAGCCGGCGACATCAACGCATACTCTTCACAAGCATTTAGCTTGATTTCCACTGCGCCTCTTGCGCTGGACGTTTGTTTACTACTTCCGCAGCCCGCAACAATTGCGCCTGCGACCACTGCCGTAGCAGCAAAAATAAATACTTTTTTCATCTAAATAAATTTTTAAAATTTTTAATTCCTAATTTTTAATTTTCTCCTTGTTTACCTTTTTCGAGTTCACCTCCCAGATGCTTGTGATATTGGTCAAACTCAAAATCCATCCGCATTCGTTGCTCATCGGACACCCGTTGCTGCACCTTACTACTCCCGCAACCCGCAACTGTTGCGCCTGCAATCGCCGCCGAAGCAGCGAGAATCAATGTTTTTTTCATTGCGTTTATATTATATAAATTAATTTCGTCATTTTATGAACGTAAAAAAAGCGCGATACTTAAAATATCCGCTTGTTGAAGGTATTCAGCGTAACCCGATAATTGCAAATAAGTCAAGTTCACGCTGTCGCGCAAACATTAACTTATCTTTCAATTATGTTTTAAAATCGCTGAATTTTATCAACAAGAAAGATAAAAGCTAATGCTCTCTAATGCCCAAAATGTCGTCCAATGTGAGTCTTACCTCACTCTATGCTATGTTTTTATCCATACATATATAACTGCTTTTTTTTTATCATTTGAAAATCGCGGCAAAGGTACGAAATAAATTTTATTATTTTCAAAAATAGTTGCATAATTCAAAAAAAATGTTGTACCTTTGCGGGCAGATTTTAGTGGTACATAATAATTGAGAGGGGAAGAAAGTGAATTTTAAGTTTGAATTTGATGATATGAAGAGTCGGAGCAATAAAGAAAAGCATGGTATTGACTTTATTGAGGCTCAAAAACTTTGGTGCAATGCACGTATAGTATAGTTAGACTTGATTATGAGTCTGAAGAAAGGTATGCTGTAACGGCACCATTGGAAAATAAACTGTGGACGGCGATAATTACATTTCGGAATGATAAAATACGGATAATTTCGGTTCGCCGAGCACACAAAAATGAGGAGAAAAGATATGGCACGGATAAATAATTTTAACGAATTTCTTGATGCGTTTGAAAAGGGCGATGATGTTCTTCAGTATGCTGTAGATGGGCAAACGCATGACGAAGGACTTGATTGGTTTGCTAACAAATTGGCAGAAAGTTCCAGTCCTGTCACTGTCGTAGAACTTCCAACGCACGCTTACAAAGTGGCATACGAAAAAGCGGGAGCACACAATATGACGGTTTCTCAGTTTCTTTCAAAACTCCTTACAGGAAAGGCTGCAACGGCATTGTTATAGTTGTACGGGGTTATCAATCAAGTAGGTAGGTAGGGGGATGGCGGATAGTCATAATGCCTTCATACACAGGCTCTTCGGGGTCGAGTGTGAGCAAAACTTTGGGATTGTGGTCGCGGATGGAGCGTAGCGGTCGCAGTACCTGCCTGTCAGGAGTGTTGCAAGTTCTGATGAGAGAAAATAGGCATTTGACCCTGTAACATACAGGTCAATGTGTTCTTTCACAAGCGGTTTTGTGCTTCCGCAAAACTTTATGTTTTCATATACTTTTGCGGGTGCAAAGGTACAAAAATTTAATTATTCCGCAGCATCAAATCCCCTGCGAGTTCTTGCAAAACGGACTTTCGCTCTGATGGCACATTCACCGCCTCCAAAGCACTCAAAGCCCGCTGGAAATAGCCATCCATCGCTTGGTGGGCTGTTTCTTTCAATGCCAGACGATTATAGATATTGGTGACATTGCCGATTTTCGTGGCTTCATCGCCGTTGTAATCCAGCCACAACAGCAGCGATTTTTTCAGGGAGGCATCCGCCGTGTTGAGCGCATTGACCAGCAAGTAGGTCTTTTTGTTCGCCAAAATATCGCCGCCGATTTTTTTGCCAAATATGGCTGCATTGCCATACACATCCAGCAAATCGTCCTGAATTTGGAACGCTATGCCCAGATTTTCGCCGAAGTTGTAGAGCAAATCGGCATCCGTGGCGGCTGCGCCGCCGATGATTGCGCCCGATTTGAGGCTTGCTCCCAGCAGGACAGCCGTTTTCAAGCGAATCATGTTTAGATATTCTGCTTCTTGCACGTCCAAGCGGCTTTCAAACGCCATATCCAATTGCTGCCCTTCGCAAATTTCAGCTGCCGTCGTGGAAAACAAATCCAGCAGTATGTGTAGGGGGGGGACAATGGCATTTTGGTCTGTTATGACCCCCGCCCGCGCCACAAATTGATACGCCAAAATCAGCATCGCATCGCCCGAAAGAATAGCGGTGTTTTCGTCCCACTGCTTGTGCACCGTAGGCTGTCCACGCCGCATATCGGCTTTGTCCATCACATCGTCGTGCATTAGCGTGAAATTGTGAAAAATTTCCCACGCCAGAGCCATATCAACAGCTGATTGGCAAGGAGGCATACCCCCTTGTTGGAATAAATCCCACGCCAAAAGCGTGAGTGCCGGACGTATTTTTTTCCCCTTCAAAGCCAGCAGATAGGCGATTGGCTCGTAGAGTTGCCTCGCCTGCGCGGGGTAATTGATGGCTTGCAGGTTGTTTTCAACCGTTGCAATTGCTTGTGAGAGTGTCATAAGGTGCATTTTAATTAAGGTCGCAAAAGTACGTTTTTTTTTAATACAAGCACCTGTTTTTTTTTAACACTTTATTTCCCCCAGCCGCCCACTTGGAATTTTATGCCGGCAGCAGAGTAGGTGCCATAATCACAATACGGCGCAAGCTATCCAAATATATCAATGATAATTTCATCTATCCGATTTAGTGCGGTTTCATAATCCGGCACTTCTTTGGCATAAATCATGTCTCCGGCATATTCTGCATACATCTTTGCATATTTGTCGCCGTGCAGTTCCTTCATCGCGAGTTTTGTGTTTGTTGCAATGTCCGCACTCCATTGGGGGTGCCACGTTTCAAAGGCGGCTGCATCCTGTTTTGCTATTTCCCGGACTAATGTTTTCAACAGGACGGTATCAACCACCGGATGAATAGAATAGATGTCATAGACATCGCAAAAGTCAGGCTTAATTGAGGATATGATTTTCAGAACTTCCGAAACATAGAAATCCTTATTTACAAATTCAAGGTTATTAAATCGGTATAGCTTTGAAATTGACTGCAATAATTCTCTATCTAACGACATAAGTATCCTCCATATCGTTGAGTTTTCGTGAAAATCGGTCTTGAATCACCAGATAATGACGAACAGGAACTTGGGTTGAAATATCAGCATTGTAATCTTTGACGGCTTGGGAATAATCCCACTTCAGTTTAAGTTTGCCTAATAAATCCCGCATATTGTATGTTGGGTCGCCCGCAGGATAAAGTTTGTTATTAAACGGGTTTAAGTCTGTTTTGACATACACTCCATACCCCAAGCGGATAAGAATGTTGCTATCGGTCAGTTGCTTTAATGCACGAAGAACCTGGGGGTATGCTGCAATCCCCTTGAAATCATTTGGAATAAAGACATTGACCTTTGAACGCTTTATTCTATTCAAAATCTTATCTTTTACCGTAAATTCGCCACCATACTTTCGTTTCATCATTTTATCTCCTTTACAAAAACATAACACATCTTATTCCAAAAACCGGTAAAATATCTGTTTTTTAAAACCGGTCATTGATAATATTTCTGCAAAAGTACGCTTTTTTTTAATACAACCTCCTGTTTTTTTTTAACACTTTATTTCCCCCAGCCGCCCACTTGAAATTTTATGCCGGCAGCAGAGTAGGTGCCATAATCAAAATACAAGACGAAGTAGAGAAACATGGTGCCGGTGCCTATGGATTTATTCACTTTGAAGCCGGTTTCAACAGAGCCGATAATGGATGTTTTAGCGGGATCGGCAGGGGGGAGAGAGATGTTTTGGGTTGTTGTAAGCCCGTGTGCAGGCATATTTTTATAGACCACGCCTGTATATTCCGAATAAACAGTGGTTGTTCGAGAGTCGGCTTTGAGCGAAGTGTAAGATTCGATAGGGATGCCAAATTTGAATCCGCCTCCCAAATAAAAGGCTGTGCGGTAAATCGGTGTTTGAAATTGCAGCATCAATGGTAGTTGAAGCAGCAGTGTCGACCGCCTGTCCACCAATCCATCATAATGCGTTCGGAATAAAAGGTCGCCATCTAATCCATAGAGATAGTTTGTTATTGGAGCCCCGGGCGAGTAGCGTTCATAGGCGAAGATTTTCTCTATGGGCACCTCACTATCGCGATATACATTTTTAGAATCGGAGTACGGAATGACTTCCAACCCTGTGGAAATGCCAAAATTGGTTGAGAAAAAGTAACTGTAATTGCCACCCAAAGACGCTAAGGCTATATATTGCCCTTCAATCAACGATTCGCCGAAGCCATAGCCGAAATGGATACCCCATTCATGGTTGGAGTATTTTCTCGCGGCTAATTCGCTGAAACACAAGCAAAAAACAATTATTGCAATGATTTGTTTCATCTGTCTAATTCTTTAAAACCTTCACCTGCTTGTCATTCACTTTCAGAATATAAGTGCCTCGCGGCAAACTTGATATATTGAGTGTAGTTCGATTTTTATCTGCCGAAAACTGCTGCACCATTTGCCCGTCGATGCTAAAAATTTTAATCTTATCGCCTGCGGCAATGTCTGCATTTTCAATCGTGACATAAGATTTCATTGGGTTGGGATACACTACGGTATCTGTTATTGGATCCCCCATTGGTGGCGGTTCTGTTGATGGCGGTGGTGGTGGAGTTGGAGGACCTATAATTATTGGAGGACTTATAATTGGTGGTGGTGGCGGTGGCAATGGTTCGATATAATTACAGGATAGCACCGTTTCCCCGCTTTTAAGTGTCAAGCGGACAGTATAGCGCCCCGAATCCGGTTCCGGAATATACAAATAGGGAGATGTTTCGCCCGGAATAGGTTCGTCTTTCAACAGCCATTGACACGCCTCAACCTCTACGCCGCCATTGTGCTCAGGGAGCATGACCACCGACAGCACATCGTCCCACATTTGCATGATATTTAGGCAGGGAGTGAAAGTTGGGACTGAGCCAACGTCGGGACATGGCAGCGATGCATCGCCCTTAATAGTCCCAAATTTGTTCCACACAAAAGCATTTTGATAGTTTGATAGTGCACATTCCGGCACGATGAGTGTGCACCGGCTCAAGTCGTCCGGCGAATAATTAAACAGGATTTGTGGAACAATGCTTAAATTGGTGATAGAAACAGGACTGCCGAAAATGCTCCACCCGCTGAAATCAATACGGCGGACATCGGCGGGAATAGTAAGGGCGGTGAGCCCCCGAGCCCCTTGAAAAGCAAGCCCATCAACGTAGGTAACGCTGTTAGGAATGGTGAAAGCACCCTGTTTTCCGGTAGGGTATATTAACAACTCCGTCTGATTGTGGTTGTAAAGCACACCATCTATCGAACTGTAAAGCGTATTGCCGGCATCTACATGGATAGCCGTAAGACCATCACAAAAGTGAAAAGCCTGCGTTCCAATGTCGGTAACGCCGGGCGGAATGGTGACAGAAGTGAGACCGTGGCACAGGAGAAAAGCCTGCCTGCCAATAGAGGTCATACTGTTGGGAATGGTCACAGAAGTGAGGTTTTGACAATTCTGAAACGCATCATTCCCAATTTTTGTCACGCCTTCATCTATCACCACAGTTGTAATGCGGCTTCGTAGCGAATCCCACGGAGCATAAGTATAATTGGCAGTAATATCGCTAAAATGAAACACCCAATCGCGCATAGTCCCCGTGCCGCTAATGGTGAGGGTGCCGCCGTCAAGCGTAGCGGTTACCTTGGCTGCAATGGGGTAGCCGATGTCCCATGTTTGCGCCAAACTGCTTAGTGAAAGCAGCAAACCGGCGACTGTAGCTATTTTTTTTCTGTTCATAACTGCTATTGATAAGTAAATATTGTTGAAACTTCCTTTTTTGCTTTCACCTGCCCGTTTTCTGAAAAAATTGTCAATGTTACAACATGCGGTTTATTGTTCATATATTCATCTACAACAGCGCGTATCTGATAAGCGTTTTGCAAGGCTCCTGTTACAGGAAGCGTGTTCAATGTGACTCCGCTGAAGTCTGAGGAAACAAATAATTCTGTTCCTCCGGTATAACGAGACATTTCCCAAGGCTTTTCTTCATACGAATAAAATTCGCCAGTGTCAAAAAATGTAGTATCGTCACTAAATACAGTATGTATCGTTCCCTTAGAGGGCGGCCAGTTATTTTGACTATTCACAAATTCTACCGACCATCCTGCGCTGTCTCTCGGTTGATTTGGCTCGTCAGTAAAATTAACGTATGTGCGCAATGCTCCCTTTCGAAACGATAGATTTTCATCAGCGAAACGTAAAGCTAATACGCCACATTCGCCCCCTGCGAAGCCATAATCATTGGCTGCTTGTTCCAAAGTAGCAGCATCAAACCCGGAAAATCCTACGGTTCTATCGGTTCCGAAGGCTCTTTGCAGATATGTGCTTAAAAACTTTTCATCCGTAATATTTAATGCACCACTAATGCTTCCGAGGTCATCATATCCCACACAGCCAAAACGTACATCAAGACGTGAATTAGATAATTCAGCAGCCCAATCAATAATGTCGAGAGCAATAGCATCAGCCTCTTCACTCATGCTTCCTGAATTATCGACGAGCAACACCACATCAGTCATAAATAGTGTTGATTGCCCGATATTGCTATTATTAAGAACAGCAATGCCTTTAGGTTTGCCATCGATGGATAACCATACATTTTGTTTTGAACCTGCGCTATAGGTTTCCCATGGTTTCCATACACTTTGGTCTGATTCTCCACCGGTGAGAGTTAACCATTCTTTAGTTTGCGGATTTTGAATTCCCGTCATGTCAAGATACAAGACATCGTGTCCACTCTCTTTTTTTACGGTCATCAGAAAATTTGGTACAGACATAGTCGCCGTCCCGATATCGGGATTGGGTTCCGCGCTACTATCACGGGGAATGCCTGCTACCAATGGGGCATCATCACCATCGTTTTCACAGCCGATGAAACTTACGACAGCCATCGCCATCATCATAGAGCAAAATACTTTGCCTCTCAAACTGTGGGCTTTCGCCCTTTTAAATGTTGCTTTCATTTTTATCTATTTTTTTTAATGTTCATATTTTTTATTTAGAATTAAAAAAGGAAACCGATTGACAAACCGATGTTGTTGTTTGATAACGAACGTTTATACTTTGCATCGTCATCATCTTTAAAATTACCAATGTTGCCGCCCCATTCTTGCTGCACTTTAATGAAGAAACTTTTGTATTCCAATCCTGCGCCGAGCGTAAAGCCGTATTCAAAGGCTGTTATATAGTCGTCTTCGCCTGAACCAATTTTAACATCCTCCGTTGTCGATTCAGATTCTCCATTGTAGGTGTATGTTGATTTTTCCTCCCCCGATATGGCATACCCAAATGACGGTCCGGCAAAAACTACGAGATTAAAATCATCGCTGAGTGTGAAACGTCCTAAAAGATTAATTGGTAACTGTATATAATTCAAAGTCATAACAGATTCAGATTTTCCATAATCGGATGTCGCCGTCACTGTATAACCTTTTTGCGTAAAAACTAACTCCGGTGCAATAGCAAAATCGCCAAAAGAATATTCCGCAACCATGCCCAATCTTAACCCGTATTTTGAGTCTTTTGTTCTTTCTTCTTCTATTATTGCTTCGCTCGCCACAGACCAAGCCAGAGAGGATAAATTTAATCCTACTATTCCTCCCAGTCTGAATTGTGATGATGACCTCCTCCTTTTTGGCTGTGGTTTCGGCTTACTTTGCTCAATTGGTTGGCTGTTAGCACTTGGATAGTTTGTTCGTGCTACATCTGTTGTATTCGCCGTTTTTGGTGCAGGTGCAACTCGCGGTGTGTCTTCGATATAGTGAATCGACCGGACGCCCGTCATGGGTAAAGCAAATGTGGCGTCATTTCCTTTTTTCTTGTACCGGACTTTCGTTTCATTCTCTTCAAGAATTGTGGCTCTAATTTCTTCGCCATTTTTCCTGACAATAACACCTTGTGCAGGAAACTTTTGCTCCTGCGCACACACATACACTACACTGCTGCAAAGGGCAGCCACCAGAACTAAAACTTTTTTCATGACTTTTATTATTTTTAATTTTTAATTATTTCACACGATGCACGTCAGGATACGCAAAATGGATTCGCAGTAACTTATTTGTTTGCGTATCAATTGCGCCTCCCAGACTGTTAAATTCTTCCAAATCAAATGTTAAATTCACCGGACTGCGAACCGGTTTATGAATGACATATCCGTCCTTGTCAATGTTATTGCCATCGTACCACGTTACATCGGCATAAATTTTTCGTTTATCTTTCAAAACTATCACATTCCAGGCATGTCCTCCACCTGCCCATTTTTCAACATGGTCAACCAGCGGATGCTTTTTTAACGCCGATATGGTGGCATCGGAATAGCCTTCGCAAGAGGCTTTTTTTACTTTGGGATTTCTATATTTTACAGCAATTTTATAAACCGCATAAAAATCATAATCATATTCGGTTGCCACTTGTAACACAACCTTTTCAATCGCGTTAAAAGTCGCATCGCTTCTACGCATTTGCATTCGATAGGCTGCCTCATCACTGTTTTTTTGGGTTTGCTGATACACAATACCGTTTACACCAACAATTCCGGAACCACCTTTCCAAGATTTGAGAATCCAAGTAGTCTCATCCCAAGTGTATCCGGCTTTGGGCTTAACCGTTGCTTCAAGATGCGCATCGCCTT
The DNA here is from genome assembly GCA_001417715.1 of Candidatus Symbiothrix dinenymphae. Classification (GTDB taxonomy): domain Bacteria; phylum Bacteroidota; class Bacteroidia; order Bacteroidales; family Azobacteroidaceae; genus Azobacteroides; species Azobacteroides dinenymphae. Next base: position 683 of record BBRT01000070.1, on the reverse strand, counting down.
TGCTGTCGTAGTAAAACCGATAGGTAATGTTGGCAGCAGATGCCTTATGCTTCTTCAAAAAGTCTGAACGGTCTTTTGATGCATAATCAGACACATATTGAGGAATATGTGCCTTTGAACTTATCTGCGGGGCATTTTGTGCTTGCAGATTGAGAGTTAGCAACAGACTTACTGCCGCTAATAGCCATTTAATTGTTGCCTTTGTGTTCATAATTTTTTATTTTATTACATGTAAATATTGCTTCATTTTCATTTTTCCACCACAATAATCACTACCCGCCTGTTCTTTTGTCTGCTTTCTTCGCTGCTATTGGTGGTGATAGGCTCTGTTGCGCCTTTGCTGGTGACTTTAACTATCATTGTGGCAGGGATGCCGTGTTCGAGCAGATAGGCTTTAACCGTTTCGGCACGCTCTTGTCCCAGCACCTTATTATATTCCGGCGTTCCCACATTGTCGCAGTGTCCCTGTCAGGAGTATGGACAAACGGTGTGGGCAGCTATCATGCCTACGGACAGGATTTGACAGGCGAGAACGACCCGAAACAAAATCCGTATTTTTTTGAAAGCGAGCTAATAAGTCCTTATGCCACGCTTCAACCGAATGAAGAATATCACTATCATTTTCTATGGTTTGCCACTAATGTAGGAGCGGGAGAAACGCAAATAAAGGATTGTTCCGAAGC
>BBRT01000069.1 GCA_001417715.1 Candidatus Symbiothrix dinenymphae | reverse complement strand
GGGGGGGGGGGATAACCTGTTGATAACTTTGTTCATAACTTTTCCTTAAAAATCGGACGCAAAGGTACGCATTATTTTTTAATTACCATCTTTTTTTGCCTAAATCTTTTAACCTACATCTTCCCTCACCCAGCGGCTTAACGTGCGCTCTGCGCGGCTAAACTCCGCGCCTATTTTCACCACTTTCTGCTTTCCGGCACTGTATGGGATGAGGTAGCCTTTGTCGTCAATTTGCTTGAGCGCTTCCTCGGCGGTGGCATTTTCGGCGAGCTTAAATTCAAAGACGTAGATGGTGTCTTTCAACCAAACCACTAAATCGGCGCGTCCAACGGCACTTTTGACCTCCGTTTTCACAAAATGCCCCATCACTTTGAACAGCAAATAAAACGTTTTTTGGAAATCTTTTTCCGTTTTGTTGTTCAAATCATAAGCGATGTCGGCAAAAAAAGCACGAATTCGGGTCATAAAACCATCCACATCGGCTACCTCAAGTTCGCGCACAAATTTCGAGATACTAAACTCGGATTTGAACAGTGCTTGTGGCGAATATTGGCGTTGCAATTCTCTTAAAAAGCCATATTTCACTTCCTCGTTTGGAAACCCCAAGCGATATTCATTAAATTGCTTCTCGAAATCTTTGATAGTGAGATACCCCGTTTGATAGAGCAATGGAAGCGGATTTTCATCTCCAACATGATAATCAGTAATGGTTGGAGCCTCAATCATCACATTGTTTTCAAGACTGGGAATATCAAAATCGGCATCTTTGAGCATTTTAGCAAGAAAAGTGGGCGTGCCGGTCGAAAACCAATAATAACGCAAAGCACCACTTGAAAATGTATTCAGCAGGCTGAAAGGATTATATATTCCCTCCGTATTTTCACAAAAATGGTAACCATCGTACAGTTTTTTGAGTTCTGCAAGCATTTCATCATAACCCATTTTTTGTTTTTCGGCTAATGTTCGTATTTCCGGCTCAAAATTGGCAAGCAATTCTGTTTCAGATATGCCACATACACCGGAATAATATTCATCCATGCTAATATCCGGCAACTGATTTAGTTGACTGAAAATGCTTACTTTAGAAAATTTGGTAATTCCGGTGAGCATCAGAAATCGCAAATAGGAGTCGGCGGTTTTGAGCACGCCGTAAAAACCACTCAATGTTTCTCTGATTTTTTCGTGCAGTTCGGGATTGCCTAAGGTGGCGGTGAGCGGCTTGTCGTATTCATCAATAAGCACCACCACCCGCTTTTTTTCCTTTTCATACGCACGGCTCATCAAACCAAACAAACGCGTTGAAAAAGTTTTATCTGCTTTGTTTTCTCCCCACAAAGCTTCCAATTTGCGCAAGTTTGCGTCAAGTGCTGACTCAAGGTCTGAAAATTGGTTATAATTTTCAACATTCAAGTCGATATGAAACACCGGATATTCCACCCAATCTTTCTCCAACTCGGCAATAGCAAGCCCCTCAAAGAGTTCCTTTTTGCCTTGAAAATAGGCTTTCAAAGTGGAGAGGAAAAGGCTTTTCCCAAACCTGCGCGGGCGACCCAAAAAGTAGGGACACCCTTCGTTGGCAAGCCTGTGAATGTAGGCTGTTTTGTCGACGTACAAATAACTGTTTGTTCTGAGTTTCTCAAAATCCTGAATGCCAATCGGCAATTTTCTACTGAAATCCATATCTTTCATTTTTTAATAGTGAACCGCAAAGGTACAAAATAATTATGAAATTTGCATTGCGACCTGAAACTTACCCCGAACTTCATTGGATATATTTGGTATTCTCATAAATTTTACCTAATTTTGCAACCGATTTGCGGTAGCATTGTCACTAAAACATAAATAAATAACTGATTATGAACAATAAAGACGAAATCGTATTGTACCAACCTGATAATTCAATCCGGCTGGATGTGAGAGTGGAAGAAGACTCGGTGTGGCTGACACAAGCGCAGATGGTTGAATTATTTGAGACAACCAAACAAAATGTGAGTTTGCACATCAACAACATCTTCAAAGAAGGAGAATTGGAGAAGGGAGCAACTGTCAAGGATTACTTGACAGTTCAACAAGAGGGGGGCAGGAACGTTCAGAGAACCGTTTCCAATTACAATTTGGATGTCATCATTTCTTTTTATAAATCATTACTTCTGCGCCTCTGCGCCACCAATAATATCCAACAACTCGCTCGTGATGGACTGTTGGCGTTGCTTGTTGAACTGGATGGTGAGTTCGTCGAGGATGTCCTGACTTCGTCATTGCGACACCCAAAATTGATTTAACCCCATGAGAATCGGATATTTGAAGCGCGAAGTTTTTTTTCAGAGCCATTCGATTCTCGCGGGGGTAATATTTTTCCGGAAGAGGAGA
>BBRT01000068.1 GCA_001417715.1 Candidatus Symbiothrix dinenymphae | reverse complement strand
AATCCGCTTATTGGCTTGCGCTTCGTAAAAACCACGCGCATAGAGGTAGTCCACGTCCACTCCAATATTCAAATGTTTGCCCAAATTCGTTGCCACAAGTGCCTTAAAGCGTTCTTCCTCCTCCACATTGCCGCCGCCCGACTGATAGGAAACCACGGAACTCGGAATTTTTATATTCATAAACTGAAACGTCTCCGGCGATTTCGTATAGGCATAAAACGGGTCGGCAAACATAAAATCGGAGCGGGAAGCCCGTTCGGAAAAGATGCGCGACTCCATCGGCGACCCCAAATTGCCCAAATAGCCAATTGCCGTGCCAAATCCCTCCACATTGGTGCGATGAAAATAGTCCGTCAGCACCGTATCAGGCACCGCAGGAGTTCTCTCGCCCGTAAATTCGGAAATCGTCCAAAACCGCTTCTCAATAGTGTCAGGAATAATCTCTTCGGGGATAATTTCGGGAATGGTGTCGGAAATAGCGGCAGAAATGCTATCAGAAACAACGGCAGAAATGCTGTCGGAAATGACAGGGGGAACGGTATCGGGGATAATTTCGGGGATGCTGTCGGAAACAACGACTTCCGGAATGGAATCAAGCTCCTGCCCCCATCCCACAAGTGGAACAAACCAGAGAAAAAGTAATATGCGAGTCTGTATTTTCACGGGCGCAAAAGTACTCATTTTTTTTATTACATTTAAAGTTCGTACATAGATTTTTTTTTGTACTTTTGCGCTTTCTAAATATTCACTAATATTATGGACAAGAATAATGCAAAAATTAAGTTCTATAGTGGCGAGGACATCCCCTTGGAACTTCACAAAGTGCGTGTAGTGCAAAAATTACACTTAGTGCCCATCGAACGCCGTTTGGCGGCCTTGCACGAAGGCGGGTTTAACACATTTAGACTGAGCACGTTAGACGTCTTTCTCGACATGCTCACCGACAGCGGCACCAATGCGATGAGCGACAAGCAGGTGGCGGCAATGATGCAAGCCGATGATGCGTATGCCGGTTCGCAGAGTTTCGCGCGCCTCCAAAAGGCTGCGGAGGACGTGTTGAAGAAGAAATACCTCTTGCCGGTGCATCAGGGTAGGGCTGCCGAAAACATTCTCGCTATCGCCTACATCAAGGAAAAAGGCGACCTCATCCCGATGAATTATCACTTCACGACCGCTTTGGCGCACATCACGCAATACGGGGGTCGCATCGTGGAACTGCTTTATGATGAGGCCTATAACATCTCGTCGCAGCATCCGTTCAAGGGCAATATGAACATCGAGAAGTTGGACGCCGTTATCAAGGAAACGGGTGTTGCACACATCCCGTTTATCCGCATGGAGGCATCCACCAACCTGATTGGCGGGCAGCCGTTCTCTATCCAAAATTTGCGCGATGTGCGCAAAATCGCCGATAAATACGGTGTGCGTTTGGTGTTGGATGCCAGCCTTTTAGGTGAAAATGCCTATTTGGTTATCCAGCGCGAACCGGAATTTGCCAATGCCACGATGGCAGAAGTGATTGAAACCATGACGGGATTGGCAGACATCGTGTATTTCTCCGCCCGCAAATTGTCGTCCTCACGCGGCGGCGGCATTTGCACCAACGACCTGGCAATCTCGCGCGAATTGGAAGCATTCGTCCCCCTGTTTGAAGGCTTTTTGACCTACGGAGGTATCTCTGTGCGCGAAATCGAAGCAATGGCAGTGGGCTTGTACGAAACATTGGACGAGTCCATGATTTGCCAAAGCCCGCAATACATCGCCTATTTGGTGAACGAATTGGTCGCAAAAGGTGTGCCGATGGTAACACCTCCGGGCGTGTTGGGCGCGCATGTGGACGCGATGCGGGTGTGCGCGCACATCCCGCAAACGCAATACCCCGCAGGAGCTTTGGCGGCGGCGTTCTACCTCATCTCCGGCGTGCGCGGTATGGAACGCGGCTCGGTGTCGAACCAGCGCGACGAAGACGGCAACGAAACATACGCCGACATGGAATTGTTGCGCCTCGCAGTACCACGCAGGGTATTTACGCTCTCGCAAATCAAATACGTAGCCGACCGCATGACATGGCTCTACGAAAATCGCAACCTGATAGGAGGCTTGAAATTCGTCTATGAGCCACCGGTACTACGCTTCTTCATGGGAGGCTTAGCCCCGGTAAGCGACTGGCCCGAAAAACTAATAGCAAAATTCAAAAAA
>BBRT01000067.1 GCA_001417715.1 Candidatus Symbiothrix dinenymphae | reverse complement strand
TACGCAACGAAGCAGATACAAACGTGTGCCTCTATGCGGCGCGGGGTAAAGTGAAACATGGGGCGCAGTTCTATCGTCCCTTTAGTAACTCAATAAGCCCTTTCCACCACCCATAAACCTTTGTATTGCTCGCAAACATTCTGTGCCTCCAAAGCTGTGTTGGTGATGTAACCCTTTAATCCGTCCCATTGTGCGTCATCGGTAATTTTGCTTTCGTTTATACTGACACTGACATCGTCCTTGATTTCAAGAAACTTGTTGTACCCTCGCTTGTTTATGTTCTCCTTTGATATTTTCCCGCTACCATAGTCCCGTTTCAGGCGTTTTACGCCCTTGTCCCTATTGTAGGCATCCTTCTTGGCACGTTTATCCGAATAGTTAATAATCAGACGGCATGTTTTCGTTTTGTTCATTTCATGAAACTCTCCATCCTGTTTTTGTCGGGATAATATCCATCGCTTGATTTCTTCGCTTTCGTTTTTTATCCTTGCTCCTATTATATATTTGTAACCGGCTGATTCCAACAGGGAGATATTTTTTGCGTTCATCAGCCCCGAATCTGCTACCACGACAAACTCTTTCAAATTGAACCTGACAACAAAATCATCAATTATCGGTATCATGGTGCGACCCTCATACTGTGAGCCGTTAAAAATGGAATAATTCAACGGATAACCATCGCGGCTTACCAACAACCCCAGTACTATTTGTGGCTGATTGTGTTTGCCGTCTTTGGAATAGCCCGTTGCACGAAGGTCATCCCCATAGTCGGTCTCAAAATAGAGCGTGGTAACATCGTAAAAAACAATGCCTATCACGCCGCCTAAAATGCGACGGGTATGTTCCACACTGATTTGCTGTATCTTTTTTTGCTGTGTGTTATATAACTTGTCCAAATATCTGTAAATTTTAGACAAATCAATATCTTCATCAAAATGTGACTTCAAATACTCAACGGTTCCCGACTTGCTCATGGGTTGACTCAAACGGGCTATGACCAACTGGCGAAGTATGGTATCTTCTATCGCATCAAAACCAACCGACCGATATACTTTTTCCAAAAGCAGTTGAATGCCGTTGGGCAGTATATTCTTGACATTGGACAATAGAGATTCTATCTGTTGTTTCTCTGAATCCGCTTTTTTTTGCGCAACAAACAAATCACCTTGTCCTTCTCTGCCCTTAATCCAATCCTTGCCTTGGTGACATAAACTCACTATCTCGCCCTCATCCGAACTTGTGCCGATGGTGGTAAGGTAACGCAACTGCCCGCGTGACTTATCAACCACCACCACGCTTGTGCTGCCCGACCGGTTAGGCTTCCTGCGCACGTACATTTCCAGAACAAAGGTAATGAAATTTGGGGGCGCGACACCCAAAATGGGTGTCGCAAAATCGCTTTTTAGCTGATTATCAGTGTTTTATGGAAATGTTAATTTATGTTATGACGAAGTCAGGACAATCAGCCACAAATAGTACTGGGGTTGTTGGTAAGCCGCGATGGTTATCCGTTGAATTATTCCATTTTTAATGGCTCACAGTATGAGGGTCGCACCATGATACCGATAATTGATGATTTTGTTGTCAGGTTCAATTTGAAAGAGTTTGTCGTGGTAGCAGATTCGGGTTTGATGAACGCAAAAAATATCTCCCTGTTGGAATCAGCCGGTTACAAATATATAATAGGAGCAAGGATAAAAAATGAGAGCGAAGAAATCAAGCGATGGATATTATCCCGACAAAAGCAGGATGGAGAGTTTTATGAAATGAACAAAACGAAAACATGCCGTCTGATTATTAACTATTCGGATAAACGAGCGAAGAAGGATGCCTACAATAGGGACAAGGGCGTAAAACGTCTGAAACGGGACTATGGTAGCGGGAAAATATCAAAGGAGAACATAAACAAGCGAGGGTACAACAAGTTTCTTGAAATCAAGGACGATGTCAGTGTCAGTATAAACGAAAGCAAAATTACTGATGACGCACAATGGGACGGATTAAAGGGTTACATCACCAACACAGCTTTGGAGGCAAAGACTGTTTGCGAGCAATACAAAGGCTTATGGGTAGTGGAAAGGGCTTATCGAGTGACCAAAGGGACGATAGAACTTCGCCCCATGTTTCACTTTACCCCGCGCCGCATAGAGGCACACGTTTGTATCTGCTTCGTTGCGTATAAAATTTATAAAGAACTCGAACGTCTGCTGAAAGCGAATCAAGTGAATATGAGCGTGGACAAGGTGCTCGATGTAGCAAAGACGATAGCAACAATAAGCATACAAGTACCTTTGACCGGAGAAACCATTACGAAAACCATGTTCCTGACTCGCCTACATAAACTCATTGAGCCTCTGTTCAGAGACGACTTCTATGAAAAATGATAGCCTCTGCCGACATTCCATCTCCTCCTCCGGAAAAATATTACCCCCGCGAGAATCGAATGGCTCTAAAAAAAA
>BBRT01000066.1 GCA_001417715.1 Candidatus Symbiothrix dinenymphae | reverse complement strand
CAGATAATAAGGAGGCAACAACCGCCGGAACATATCATCGACCTTAATTTGAGAACCGATTACGGACGCTTGCAAAAATTGACACAAAACGATAGCAACCGTGCAACGTTGCTCAAAATTGTCAAAGAAGACAGCATTATTTCGGATATACTTCAAAAGTTTTCCATTGATATGCTCAACGATGACGATTATTTTGTCTCCCTGCTGTTTTATATGGGTTTGCTGACCATTGACAAGGAAGAATATGGGACATTGAGATTGAAAATTCCCAACTATTCCATCAAAACGCTGTACTGGGAATACATCGCCCGGCTGACAAAAGCGAATAATGAGAATGTGCTGATTGATTTCTCTACAATGAAAATTGCAGTCCGAGAATTAGCCTATTGCGGGAACCCGGTGCTGTTTTTGGATTATATGAGTAACAATATCATCAGCAGGTTGTCTAACCGTGATTTGGAAAATTTTGATGAAAAATATTTGAAAATTATTCTGTTGAACAACCTGTTTCAGAGCCTGTTGTACGTTCCGATTACCGAGATGGAAGTTTCTACGGGCTATACCGATATTTGGCTTAAGCGCAGTCCATTATTGCCCGAAATCCCTTGGGAATGGGTTTGGGAAATCAAATATGTCAAAAAATCGAATGCCAAATCTGTGAAGGAAGCCCGCAAAGAAGCAAGTGCTCAATTAGAAAAATACCGCCAATCGCACCTGTTCGCCGGTCGCACCGATGTGCGCTATCTTTCCGTCATTTTTATCGGCAAAGACAAATATGAGATGTCTGAACCATGATCTTTATGGCAGACCGCCGGACACCTTGGCGATACGGGCAAATGTTAATTTAACAACCCTTTCAGCAACTCCGGATTATCTGTCGTGATGTAATCCACCCCTTGCTGAAGGAAATATTGCATCTCCTCAAGGGAGTTTACAGTCCATACCATGGTTGTAAGCCCCAATTCCTTTGCTTCTTTGAGCCAAGTTGGATGGTCGCGCAACGTGCCTGCGCTGTAATTCAATCCCCAAAAACCTTCGGCTTTCAGTTCTTGCGGCGATTTGTTCCCGGCCAGGTACCCCACGCGGTGTTGAGGATTGAGTCTAATCAGTTCCTTGCAAATATCCGCACTGAAAGAGATGTAATCCACCAAGTCGGCAATACCACTCTCGTTGATTACATTCACGACCGCATTTGCCACGCGAACATCGGCTTCAGGCGAGTGATGCGGTTTGATTTCAACGATAAGTTTCGTCCTGTTCTGAGTTTTCACCACCTCAATATACTGTTGCAGCGAGGGGAGAGGCTCACCGTTGACTAAGCGCAGAGCCGACAGTTCGGCGTAAGTAGCACCATGAATGTTCACGCCCTGATACTTGTCGTCGTGACTAAGCACCACATAGCCATCTCGCGTAAGGTGCACATCCAATTCCGAGCCGTAAGCCCCGACAGCAATAGCGTTGCGCAACGACGAAACAGAATTTTGCGCCGAGCCTAACTTGTCCCAAAAGCCACGATGGGCAATGATTTGGGTGTTCACACCATCATTGCCGAAAGCGCAACTGCCTATAGCAGAAGACATTAGCAACAATATAGAAAGAAATACTTTTTTCGTATTCATAAGTAATATGTATTAAAATTGTTGTGTGACCCCGGAGGGGCTCGAACCCTCGACCCAATGATTAAGAGTCATTTGCTCTACCAGCTGAGCTACGGAGTCATTTTTTTCGCTTAGCGGCTGCAAAGGTACGAAATAGTTATGAGTTTTGAGTTATAAGTGATGAATTTTTTTTGAGTTTTTTCAAAAAAAAACTCAAACCCCCATTTCACCTACCCCACGAACTCATAACTAAAGAAATCCCCACGCTCGCAAGAAATAGATGAATAAGAAGATGGTAAAGCAGGAGCCTGCTGTGGTCATGACTACGATTTGGGCGGCGAGTTCGCCGTCGTTGCCCATGTTTTTTGCCATGATGTAGCCCGCCATGGCTGCCGGAGTGGCGAAGAGGCTGATTAAGACGGCTAAATCTACCCCTGTGAAGCCCATATATATGCACACGCCGAGTGCGAGTACGGGCACTACAATCAACCGCAACGCACTCACGTATATTACTTTGGTGAGACTGCCTCGCAAGGCACTGAACTGAAATTCGCCCCCCATCACCACCAACGCCAACGGTGAGGCTGCGGCTGCCAATTGTGATATCGGCAAATCAATGACGTGAGGTAGCTGTAAGTGCACATAACCACCCAAAAGACCAAAGAAACAGCCAACAATCAGCGGATTAGAAACCATGTCGTAGAGCAGGCGCTTCAGCGACAGTTTTTGCGTTCTGTCTTCCGAAAAAACGGATAAGATGATGATGTATAGTTGCTTACCTATAGATTTTATCGCATTAAAAGCGATTTGTAATGAACCGATGCCGGATTGCCTTTGCTTTATTTCTTGAATAAGCGCAGCACTATCGGGAATAATGGTGCGA
>BBRT01000065.1 GCA_001417715.1 Candidatus Symbiothrix dinenymphae | reverse complement strand
TAAGCATCAGCCCCATGCTTCTTTGTGAGAAGACATGGAACTTCTAATGCTTACTATCCCTCTTGTAATGAAATTTGTTGGATTTCCAGACAGGATATGTAAACGCTTCAATTTTTGAAAGAACGTTCAATTGAACAACACTTTGTTCAAAATTTCGGGGACAAAGGTAAGACATTATTTTTGAACTACCAAAATATTAAAAAAAACTTTTTTTTGAGAGAAGAAAAAGGTGTACCTTTGCCTCGATTTTAAATTGCAATTATATATGTCCCTTTTTCAACGTACAATTCTCAGTAAGCAGCTTGCCGCGCACGCTGAGGATATTGCCAAAGACTTGCCCAAGCAACTGAAAGCAGAATCACAAAATAATGAAGACCTTCTCAGTAGCTATCAGCCGCTGCTGGCACAGAGCGGTCGGCTGTAAATCCAATCACCTTATGCGGCTTCGCGGGGATGCGGTTGTGTGCTTGCAATTCTGCCAACGAATTGTTGATAGCTTCGAGTTGCATTCGTGTTTCCTCATTGATGTCGTTGTAGTCGGCAAAGGCATCTTCGATGTTGGCCTCCTAATTCCGTAAACGCAAACGGTGTATATTTTATATTATAACCGCGACCTTTGTTCAAGGTCGCAATTTGCGACCTTGGAGATTCTGCCACTTCTTCAGTAGTCAACTGAAACATAAAATCATCCCCGGCAAACCGCTCAATATTGCGCCTCACCTGCTCTTTCAAACGTTTCGTTTCCACTCCATACGCTTCTGCTAAATCAGAATCCAGCATTACCCGCATGCCTCTAATCTCCTGAATCTTACCCCCCTCAGGGCAAACGCAGTTTAATTTTTAGGGCTATTATTTCGCAAACGGTGTTTTATCCCGTAGGGATTATAGCTCGGTAGAAATGGAATGCCTCCCCCATTCCTGCATCCCGAATTCTATGTTAACTTCCAAATAAAATCATAAAAATCTCATCAATTTAACTTTTTTTAAGCTACCCCTTGTTTTTCAGGACGCACATAATTTTTTTGATAGAACTCATTGTTTTTTACAAGTGCAAACATGACGTGCACCAATTTGTTCTTTACATTGTTGAGTTTGCCCTCAGCTATTTTGCGCTGGTAATACCGTTGCAATTTTTCGTCATACCGTATGGCACATAATGCCGCTTGTGTGAGCAAAACTTTGATTTTTTTGTTTGCCAGATGACTGACATGAGGCGGCGTTTTTAGACATGTCCCCGAATCTTTACCAAAAGGGGCAAGCCCAACAAAAGTGGCAAATTGCCGACCGGTTTCAAAACGGGTGAAGTTTCGCGTGGCAACGATGATGGGATGGCAACGGCATTTATCAAACCTATCCCTACCATAGATGTAATAATTGCGTATGTTTCATTCAACTTTTCGTTGGCGTAAATCACTTTTTTCATCTCTTCTTCCACCTCTTTTATTTCTTTGTTCAGCCGTTCAATGTCGTTCTGTGAGCGTTCACAAATAAAATTTGCTGTTGCATTTTTTTGCAATACACCTCCCAGTTCTTTATCAGACACTTGGTGTATTACTTTCATATTCACTAAACGGTCTCTGTAAGACTGTAATAACTCCAAGGACTTTAGGTTCTCATCAACTAATTGATAAGCCCTCATTCTGTCTTGAAAACGGGCAGCATACAGGGATATATCCCGACTGTCAATTTTGTCGTTTTTATCACGACAAATCCCCTTGGAAAACTTAATCTGCATCGGATTGTCCAACCACACAACCAGCCCTTGTTTAGTCAAAAACTCACTCAGCAAGAGACTGTACAAACCGGTGTTTTCGCCACAAAACAACCAATCCGTTGGTGGAAGCGAGGTTTGTTTTTTAACCCAGTCCAACATCTCTTCATACCCGGTTTGGACGTTTGCAAACTGATTGTGTGTTGCCGTGTCCAAATCATCTCCATGTATCACCGATACATCGAACGTCGCTTTTGAGAAATCAATCCCAATAAATAAATTCTTTTTCATACTTTTGTACTTTAATTTGTTATTAAAAACTGTTATTAAGTTTGGATTTAACCGAGAAGCTGGGCGTACTAATACCTTAAATAGGATTCAAAGCCTAACATTCTATTTAGTATCCCTCAGCTTGACTGACAATGGTCTAATTCGGGACGTAGATTTCAAAATCTAAGTAGGGACCTAGTTTACCATTTGTCAGTCGGTTAAATCTTTACTTTCATACAACAAAAGTAATGATTTTACCCCGGATTTAAATTTTCCGCAAACTTAAGGTAGGGATGCAACATCATCCGCAATCGGTTGCATCCCTACGGGATGCAGGGTGGAGGTGAGGATTGGCTTTTCTACCGAGCTATAATCCCTACGGGTAGGGTGTGCAAACGGATTTGCAAAACTCATCAAAAAGCACTACCTTTGCGCCTTATAAACAATTAAATAATAGCAATTTATGAAAACGAAGCGCGAAGAAAAATTAGAGAGAGAG
>BBRT01000064.1 GCA_001417715.1 Candidatus Symbiothrix dinenymphae | reverse complement strand
CACTAAAATCTCCATGTCCATTATATCTCCCATATTACTATAACGGGAAAAGTGTCGGTTTAGTATTTAAAGTTCAGGATGATTCGTTTTTTTTTAGTCCGCTGTGGGGAGGTGCTGTATAGTAACCCCATATTACTATAACGGGAAAAGTGTCGGTTTAGTATTTAAAGTTCAGGATGATTCGTTTTTTTTTAGTCCGCTGTGGGGAGGTGCTGTATAGTAACAAACCTGTCATCAAACAATATCAAACTATTTTTAACCAATACGTTAAAGATTGTTAAACTTTGCTGATTTATTTGGAAAGTCATTTGACTTTATCTACGGGATGCAGGAATGGGGGAGGCATTCCAGTTCTACCGAGCTATAATCCCTACGGGATAAAACACCGTTTGCGAAATAATAGCACTTGAAAAAAAGATTTAGCCGCAAATAATCTGTCGGCAACTGCATCGTCATTGCGGGCTTGACCCGCAATCCCATGAAAAGGAGTCGAATGTTGGGCAACAGAGCAATGTAAAACAGGGGATTGCGGGTCAAGCCCGCAATGACAGACTTTTTTTCCTCATAACTCATAACTATTTCGTATCTTTGCCCTCGAATTGAAGAAAATGAATTGGTTAGACTATGCAATCATTATAATTGTTGCTGCCGGGTTGATTAAGGGGCTGATGGATGGCTTTGTGCGGCAGCTTGCGCTTTTTGTGGGGCTGGTGGTGGCGATTTATTTTGCGGGCGAGGTGGCTGAGGCTTTGCGGGCGGCTATTTTCGGGTTGCTGGGGCTGCAGATTATTCCGCCGCATCTTTTGACGGGCATTTGCTACACATTGGCGTTTGGAATTATCACGTTTGTGATTGGTTTGTTGGGGCGGTTTGTGGATTTTGCTATTAAGATGACACCTGCCAGACCGTTTAATGTGCTGTTCGGAGGTGCGTTTGGGTTGTGTGTGGCGGTGCTTTCGCTGAGTTTGGCAGTCAATGTGCTGGCTGCTTTCGACTCCCAATCGGTACTTATTTCGGAACAGACACAGCAGCAATCGCAACTGTTCGACAAGACAAAAAACATCGTTACAACAGTATATCCGCAAGTACGCGGCTATTTTAATACACAAATAAATGGCAAATAATACGAATGACATATTAGACAACTTGGCAAACAAGGAATATGGGTACGGTTTTTCAAGCGACATCAACACCGAGTTGATTCCAAAAGGACTGAACGAAGACGTTGTGCGCCTGATTTCATCCAAAAAAGGCGAACCGGAGTGGTTACTGGAATTTCGCCTGAAAGCCTACCGACACTGGCTGACAATGAAAATGCCCAATTGGGCGCACCTCAATATTCAACCGATTGGTTACCAAAATATTATATACTATGCCGCCCCTGTCCCCAGAAAAGCAAAAACAGCGGACGAAGTGGACCCCGAACTGCTGAAGACTTTCGACAAGTTGGGCATTCCTCTGCACGAACGAGCCTTTCTTTCGGGCACAGCAGTAGATGCGGTGATGGACAGCAGTTCTGTGAAAACGACCTACAAAGCCCAATTGGAAGAAAAAGGCATCATCTTTTCCTCGTTCAGCGAAGCAGTGAAGGAGCATCCCGAATTGGTGAAAAAATACTTGGGCAAGGTGGTGTCGTACCGCGACAATTTTTTTGCCGCGCTCAATTCCGCCGTGTTCAGCGACGGCTCGTTCGCGTTTATCCCCAAAGGCGTGCGCTGCCCGATGGAACTTTCGACCTATTTTCGCATCAACGCCCGCAACACGGGGCAGTTTGAACGCACCCTCATCGTAGCCGAAGACGACTCCTACGTCAGCTATCTGGAAGGCTGCACCGCACCCATGCGCGACGAAAACCAACTGCACGCCGCCATCGTGGAAATCATAGTGAACGACCGCGCCGAAGTGAAATATTCAACGGTGCAAAACTGGTATCCGGGCGACAAAGAGGGTAGGGGGGGCATCTACAATTTTGTGACGAAGCGCGGACTCGTCAAAACAGCCGCCAAACTCTCGTGGACACAAGTGGAAACCGGCTCTGCCATCACATGGAAATACCCCAGTTGCATTTTGGCGGGCGACGATGCCACCGGCGAATTTTATTCGGTAGCCGTCACCAACAACCACCAGCAAGCCGACACCGGCACCAAAATGATTCACTTGGGCAACAACACACACAGCCTCATCGTGTCGAAAGGCATCTCCGCCGGACACAGCCAAAACAGCTACCGCGGCCTGGTCTTCATCAGCCCCACAGCCACGAACACGCGCAACCACTCGCAATGCGACAGCCTCCTGCTCGGCGACCGCTGCGGTGCCCACACCTTCCCCGCAATGGACGTGCGCAACGACACCGCCGTGATAGAGCACGAAGCCACCACCTCCAAAATCAGCGAAGACCAGCTCTTCTACTGCCTCCAGCGCGGCATCCCCACCGAAGATGCCATAGGCTTAATCGTCAACGGCTACGCCAAAGAGGTGCTCAACAAG
>BBRT01000063.1 GCA_001417715.1 Candidatus Symbiothrix dinenymphae | reverse complement strand
CTCCTCCGAGAATTGCTTTCAGCGATAAATTCGTAACGTGAGCCAAATGTCCGAACATATCCGCCGAACAAAGTTGGTTTTCAGGGTCGTAACCATTTTTGACAAGATAGTCCGCCCACTTTGTAAGCATATCCCAATAAGGAACGGCAAAATCGGCATTCCTTTCGATTTTCGCCAGCGCGGCAATAATAATCAGCATATTGCCCGATTCCTCGACCGGCATTCTGTCCCCGTCACTGCCTCCCATTCCGTAAATCTGTCCCGTTGCAAACGGATACTTCCCAAGGTCATGCGGCGCATAATCGTACTGCCATGCCTCCGATTCGGCGTAATTGAGTACCGGAACAAGACTGGCTTTGAGCAATGCCGGACAGAAGAAAAGTAAAAACGGAGTATGCGGATAAAGCACATCCACCGTTCCGATGAAGCCGCCGCTGAAATTTTCTTTGGAAAGCATGTAGGGGCGATTGTCCAAACCGGCAACGATTTTGTTTGCCGCCCATGTTTGCCGGTAAACCAGCATACAAAGTTGCGCATATTGTGCGCCGCCAATTCTCGTTAAATCGCGAATCAGTTCTTTATCAAATTTTTCACACCGCTGTTTTATTGCTGTTACATTTTCAAGTGCCTGCATCAAAATAACATGGATGGTTGCGCCGTTCCGTTTCCAGTAAGGTAACAGTTCTCTGTTGAAATACCGGAGCGACTTGATGTCATCGTAAGCGACCGCCAGCGTTTGTTCAAAATGCCCGTTTTCAGGAATGTCCGTTTTTATTTCGGCGGTTAAAAGCGGAGCGTCTTTGGCAGCCGACGATTGACTGTTTACATCACGACGTGGCGTTAAACTGAGTTGCATGGCGCTGTTGTTTTTTGTTGCGAGATAAAAATGCCCCCAGTCAATACCCACCCCCGTTTTGCCGAGAATATTCTGTTCCCGGCTTCCGGCACGCAGAACGGAAAATCCATGCATATCCACCGTTTCGCAAAGCACTTCCTGCTGAGGCGTATTGACGGCAATCACCGGGTCAACCGTTAAATGCAACGTCACGCGATGCGGCTTATTGTCTAATCCTGTCACATCGAATTGCAAAAAAGTGACCGGACGGCTCAGTAAATCAATCTCGTCGGGTAAAGCGGGAGTCAAAAACGTCAACGTCAATTTAACTTTTTCTGTTGCAAACTGATAGACGGTAAGGGTCGGAAACACGGTAACACCGGTTTGCGGCATCGCGGCGTACGCTTTCGGTTCGACTCCCATAAAACGCAAAGGTTCGTTTTCATCAATGGAAATCGTCCCTGAAATGGACTGCTGCTTGCCTGTCCAGTGTGTCGTCGGAACGTCGGTCAACTTGTCGGCAAACGACCAGACGCTGAAATACGGGTTATGCGTTATCAACGGATAGGCCGGAGCGCGGAGTTGTTTGGCAGCTTCCGAGCCGACATTAGCATCATTTCCCTTGACGGAAACAGGGTTTTCTTTGCCAAAAGTGACCAAACTGCCCGTCAAAAATAAAAAAAACACACAAATTTTTCTCATTGAATTTTAATTTAATTTTCGGGGACAAAGTTAGGCAAAAATTCTATTCAATCCAAACATTTTCGCTGTTTTTCTGCGCAACCGCATCAAAATTCTCAATGGTTGCTACTCATTGGCAGCCACATATCCTCTTTGGTGATGCCACACGCCTTAAACATCTCGATGGCATATTCCAGCCGCCCCACGTCTTCCTTGCCTCCGTTGTTTGTGCCGATGCTGAACTTCGCTCCGCGCTCTTTCGCCAATGCGATGAATGTCTGCGACGGGATTTTGTAGCGGTTGTTGATTTCAATCGCTACGCCGCGTGCCACACAGGCATCAATCACCTTTGTCATGCGGGCTTTCGTCCACAGGGCATCGTATTCGGGCATCAGTTCGTCGGGCAGGAAACTCGGATTGACGTAGATGTTGATTGGCTCGGTGGAGATAATCTTGCACGCCCGCTCTACCAGCATCTCCATGAAATGTTGCTTGTTGTCCACCCACGTTTCTTCGGGAATCCAGATGCGCATCCGCCGTCCCTTGTCGTCCGTCCACGTGAGGGCATCCGTGAACACATAGTCGAAGGCTTCAATCGCTTTTGGCGAGAACATATCCAGCCATTCGCGCCCCTCAGCCTGCATCGGCAGCAGGAAAGGGTGATGCTTCGTGGAGTCTAACCACGCATAAATGTCCTTGTCGGTCGTCACGGGGAAGTTTTTGCCGCAATTGGGGGCTATGCCGTAGGTGATGCCATATTTGCGGGTGAGCGCAGCCACGTCTTCGGCGGTCAAGCTGCCTTTGAGGTGCAGGTGCGCATCAATCAGCGGGAAGTTGTCCTGCTGCAAGCGGATGATGTCGTCGTCGGTTTCGTTCAAATAATCCGCCACACACACCGCGCTTTCGGGCAATTCCGTCACCCGGATATGTCGGAAATAAATCGGCGCATCGGTGTGGTTTTCCAACACAAAAACACCCTTGGAAAGTACTCTGTCACG
>BBRT01000062.1 GCA_001417715.1 Candidatus Symbiothrix dinenymphae | reverse complement strand
TCGAGAATTTCAACATGTATCACAATTGCGGATTGGGCATGTTGTTGCAATTCTCCGAAAACCTCACCTTTACAAATGTAAATAGCGTACCCAACGAGAAAAAGGGACGGGTTTTTGCCGGACACGATGATGGCTTGCATTTTTCAAACTGCAAGGGCGACATTGTAATAAAAAAGTGCACTTTTCACGGATTGATGGACGACCCGATTAATGTGCACGGAACGTCGGTGCGCGTCATCGAAAAGGTGGATGATTTTACGTTGCGCTGTAAACTGACGCGCCATGATAATCGCGGCCTGCTTTGGGCGCGTCCCGGCGAATCGGTGGGGTTTATCGAAAACACAAGTCTGCACACCTTCGCAACCGGAACGGTAAAATCATTTCGTGACATTGATACCCGATTGTTTGACATATCGTTTCAGGAGGCCATTCCTCAAGGGGTGATTGCCGGAAACGCACTGGAAAACCTGACCTGGAATCCCAATGTCCTCATTACGGACTCTTATTTCAAGAGTTGTCGCGCAAGAGGCATCCTGGTATCCACACCGGGTAAGGTTGTCATTGAAAACAACATCTTCGAGTCGAGCGGTTCGGCCATCCTCATTGCCGGAGACGCCAATCAATGGTATGAAACGGGCGCTGTCAAAGATGTACTGATTACGAAAAATATTTTCCGTGCACCCTGTATGACGTCCATGTACCAGTTTTGCGAGGGCGTTATCAGTATCATGCCTGAAATTCCGCAAAAGACAGCCCAATCACCGGCTTTCCATCACAATATCGTCATCACGGACAATGAGTTTCATCTATACGATTACCCGATTTTGTATGCCTTTTCGGCAGAGAATATAGTGTTTTCAAATAACAAATTGATACGCAGCCGCGACTACGAGCCGTTTCACCAAAGGAAAGACGGTTTGACTTTTGAATTTTGCAAAAAAATCAGCGTAAAAGGCAATACGGCTGAAGGTGATGTGCTGGGAAACACCATACGGCTAATCAACACGCCGTCAAAGGAATGTAAACTCGCTAATGATTCATTTTTTAATTACGCTAAACTTAAAGAAAAATGAGAAATATAAGTAGAATCACATTTTTGGTATTTATCACTGTTTGGCTTTGCGGATGTACGCAGCCACAGGTATCAGATTCGCTTCCACGCAGTGTACCTGAAAAAGAAGGCGTGGCGTCGGAGGGAATCCTCCAATTTGTTGAGGCGATAGAACAAAGCGGACAGGAATGGCACAGTTTTGTGCTGTTGCGTCATGGAAAAGTCGTTGCAGAAGCTTGGTGGAATCCCTATCGGCCGGATTTAAAACAGACCATTTATTCTACCAGTAAAACATTCACCTCAACTGCGATAGGTTTTGCCGTCAGCGAAAAACTGCTTACTGTGGACGATAAAGTGATTTCATTTTTTCCGGATTTACTGCCCGATTCGATAAGTCCCAATCTGGCAGAAATGAGAGTGAAGCATTTGTTGAGTATGACAACGGGACAATATCCCGAACCGCTCAATATTACCACGGGCGACCAATGGGTAAAGAACTTTTTAGCCGCGCCGATACCGAACCAACCGGGTACAAAATTTCTATACAACTCAACGGCTACTTATATGTTGTCGGCTATCATCCAAAAAGTTTCCGGACAAAGACTGGTGGATTTTCTGAAGCCCCGTTTGTTTGAACCGTTGGCAATCAAAGACGCAGACTGGGAAATTTGTCCGCAAGGCATCAACACCGGCGGATGGGGATTGAGAATTCATACGGAAGATATGGCGAAATTGGGACAACTTTATTTGCAAAAAGGAAAATGGAACGGCAAGCAGTTACTCCCGGAAGCCTGGATTGCAGAAGCTACAACGGCTAAAATAAATCAGAAACCCGACATCACACCCGAACAAAGGGAGCACGACGATCGGGCGCAAGGCTATTGCTACCAGATTTGGCGTTGCCAACACAATGCTTTCCGTGGCGATGGCGCTTTCGGACAATACATTATCGTGATGCCCGAACAGGATGCAGTGTTGGCTGTACAAGCCAATGCTTACGATATGCAAAAGGAAATTAACTTTGTGTGGGATTATCTTTTACCCGCTATGCACAAGGATACGCTCCCGGAAAACAAACAGCAGGCAACAGCATTGAAGCAAAAACTAAAGACATTGGCAATTCTTCCGGCAAAAGGTATCTATCAGCAGGAAACCGGTTTTAATCTGAAGACAAACTACACTTTGAACGACAATGCCCAACAACTGAAAAACATGTCGATACAAATGATAGGAGATACATGTTCGCTGATTTTCAACGATTTACAATTCGATTTCGGTGAAGAAACCTGGTTGGCCGGTGAAACCACAAAGCCTTGTCCCAACTTGATTCAGTCTCCGTCGGCGTACCGAGAATTTCCACCCTTTAAGGTTTTTGGTAGTTACCATTGGCAAGATGACCAGACCTTGACATTCATTTTGCGGTACATCGAAAGTCCCCATTTTGAAACAATGAATTGTAAGTTTGATGGCGACAAGGTACAAATTAC
>BBRT01000061.1 GCA_001417715.1 Candidatus Symbiothrix dinenymphae | reverse complement strand
ATAAATCGCCTATGCTCAATGTGGACCACCGCACCTATCCGATTGACGACTACACCTCCAAGAGCGAGGTCGCGTGCCTGTCCATAGATGACTTTTTGCCCGAAGATACAAAACTTGATTTCATCAAAATGGACATACAGGGCTACGAATTTACTGCCCTGCAAGGCATGAAAAACACGCTGATGCGCAACCGCGACCATCTGAAACTATTTATGGAACTGTGGCCCGCAGGATTGAAAAGAGCAGGTTCGTCGGCATCCGCCGTCATCGCTTTTTTGGAAAAGTGCGGCTTCCAGCCGCACTTGCAGCGAGGTCAGAGGCTATCGCCTCTAACCTCGCTGCAAGCAAAAGACTACGACGACGAGCCTGATAATATTTATTTCAATATTTTTGTAAAGAAAGCAATAGAAAAATGAAAACAAAGCAAAGCAAAAAAGCGGTCGTGGCAGAGAAGCTCGGCGTGTTCGACAAAGTAGAAAATTATTTGGCAGGGAAAGATAAAATTTTCCTGTGGGTGTGCCTCGCCACCGCATTCGTATTTGCGTGTCTGCTGTTCAGCACGCGAATTACAGACGCTAACGACGATGCCCTCTACATAGAAAGCGCAGCGGCGTGGGCTGATGCCGGTTTTTTTAATCATTATGGCGGGGTCACAGCTCCTCTTTTTTCTATGTTTTTGACGCTACTTGTTGCCATTTTCGGTGTTAATCTGGTTGCACTGAAAGCGTTTTCGGTCATCTGTTTTGTATTGGGCATATTTCTGGTATATGTGGCTTTCCGGCGCAGAATACCCTGTTTGATTCTTTTCCCCGCCCTGCTGCTCACTGCGCTCAACTCGCTGTTTCTCTTTTATGCCAGTCAGGTATATATGGAGTGTTTTGCGCTAACCATTTTTGGGCTGTTTTTCATTGCCTGGTTCAAATTGGACGATGCGACGGACAACGGTGCCGATATTAAAAAGAATTGGAAACCGTTCCTTTTGATGGGCGGAGCCACCCTGCTGGTGTTTCTCACCCGCAATGTGGCTGCTGTGGCGATTGTTGCGCTGGTGGTTTACTTCCTGCTCTACAAAAAATATACGACGGCAGGGTATGCGGCAATTTCCTTTGGTTTGTTTGCCTTTTTGTATCACAAAGTGATTGTGCCGCTTTGTTGGGGTAATGTAGGAAGCCAGTTTGGACATCAAGGCAGTGCGATGTTCCAAAAAGATGCCTACAATGGGGCACTTGGACGAGAAGATTTCCACGGGATGGTTGTCCGTTTCTTTGAAAATGCAAAAATCTATTTTTCGCAATTATTTGAATTGGTATGCCTGAAACCCGAAAACAGCCCATACGGTTATTCCTTTTTTATCATTGCTTTGATTTTGGTGGGTCTTGGCGTTGGCTTCGCCGTTGTCAAAAAAAACAGGCACGTAGTAGCGGCGGCTCTGTATGCTGCAACTCTGTTGGGAGCAACATTTTTCGCACTGCAGACCTCTTGGGGGCAGCATCGACTCATCATGCTGTATATTCCCTATATTGCGATTGCCGTTTTTTACGGCATCGTTGAATTGCTCAAAAAGCCGGAGGCAAAAGGGCTTCAATGGCTATATGTGGGCGGCGTTGCCCTGCTGCTATTGCTCAACGTCACGCACACCGTTGGAAAAGCGAAACAAAATCTACCCGTATTGCAAAAAAACATAGCAGGAAATATGTATTATGGGTTCACTCCCGACTGGGTAAATTATTTTTTAATGAGTGAATGGGTGGCAGACAACCTGCCACATGATGTGGGTATTGCTTGTCGCAAAGCTCCCATGTCGTTTGTTTATGCGCACGGGCGAAAATTTGTGGGGATATATACTGTGCCGACTGTCGCCACAGATTCTGTGCTGCAAGCATCAAAATATAAGAACAGATTTGTAGGTTTAGAAACACGAGCAATACCGCAAGATGTTGTTTTCTCACTTCGACCTTACATGGAAGCATTAGTACTGGCGGATAACACCATATATTCGACATACGATGTACCGGAAGAATTATACAAACAACTGCGTCTTGATGGTACCGCATCCTACTACAGCGACCCGCAGAAAATGCTGGAAGTCATCCGTCAAACGCATCAAACTCATTATGGGGCATCTCCTGACGGATTGCTTCAATCGTTGAAAGCATCCAATGTTGGCTATGTGATAGATGCCAGTCTGCGGGTCAATCCTGCACAAAAAACAAATTCTGTCATCTCAACTGTTTGGCGGTATCTCTACTTCGTTGAGCACAAATATCAGGGCACTTTCCGCAAAATAGGGCAAATAGGCAA
>BBRT01000060.1 GCA_001417715.1 Candidatus Symbiothrix dinenymphae | reverse complement strand
GTCATCGCTGGGGATTTTTCCCGTCAATAGGATTGGCATGGTTGCTGTCTAACGAAGCCTTTTTTGAGCCTTTGAAAGGTGTTGTGAACACGTTTAAGCTCAAGGGAACGTACGGTTTGGTTGGCAATGATGCCATCGGTAGCAACAGCGACCGGTTCTATTACCTGGCAAAAGTGAATATGCGCTCCCCTAAACAAGTTTGGTGGGGCGGAATTGCCGGATACAATCCGGGTGGTGTAGACGTTACCCGATATGCCAACGAGGGTATTGGGTGGGAAATCGCTTACAAGACGAATCTGGGTGCTGAAATAGCCTTAGACAACGGTTTGTCGGCAAATTTGGATTTCTTCCACGAAAAAAGAACAAATATTTTGCTCGACCGCGTCATGCCGGCACAGTTGGGCGTAATCCCAATCTCCAAAGTGAAATCCAATCTGGGAACAGCTCAGGGGCAGGGTTTTGATATGGAACTGAATTACCAGAAAATTTTCAACAAAGACTTCTGGCTTACCGGGCGGAGTACTTTTACGTATGCCACCAGCAAGGTTGTTGAATGGGAAGAACCGGATTACAGCGCCACGCCATGGCTATCGAAAGTCGGATACAAAATTAACCAAACGTGGGGATACATTGCCGAACGACTTTTTGCGGACGATGTGGAAGTAAGCAATTCGCCCGAACAGTTCGGTAGCGTGATGGGTGGCGACATCAAATACCGCGACATCAACGGCGATGGTAAAATAACGGGGCTGGACGAAGTGCCCATTGGCTACCCTACGGTGCCCGAAATCAACTACGGCTTCGGTCTTTCAGCCGGATTCAAGGGTGTTGATGCCTCGTTCTTTTTCCAAGGCTCAGCCCGCCAGTCCTTCTGGCTCGATTTGAAAGCCATATCGCCTTTCTTGGACACTAACGCCGACGATGGTAAAATCGGTGAAAACGCCATTATTCAACCCATTGTGGACAGTTACTGGTCGGAGGGCGACCGCAACCTGTACGCATTCTGGCCACGGTTGTCAAGCGACCCCATCACCGACAACAGCAACAATGCCCAAACCAGTACCTGGTTTATGCAGGATGCTACTTTTCTCCGCCTGAAATCAGTGGAACTGGGTTATACCCTGCCGGAAAAGATTTCTCAAAAGATGCACATAAGCAATTGTCGCGTCTATGTGAGCGGAACAAACCTGCTCTGTTTCAGCGCATTCAAACTGTGGGACCCCGAAATGGCAGGTAATGGTCTGGGCTATCCGCTGCAAAGGGTTTTTAATGTGGGACTTAATATTGGATTTTAAAAATTAGAAAAAATATGAAATCAATTAGAAAATTTATTCGTACAGACGTGGCGCGCCACGTCTCTACATTCGTCGTTGCCGCGATAGGCATTTTTCCGGCATGCAGTGATTACTTGGATGTGGTGCCTGACGGCACTGCCACCATTGACAACGCTTTTGCCGACCGTTATACTACGGAGAAATATTTGGCAAGCTGTTACTGGGCTTTGCCTCGGTTGGGACACTGGAACAGCAATCCGGCATGGATGGGTTCCATGGAAATGGTGGTCAACAGGTCTATCAACAGTGACAATGCCGGTATGCAACAGGCATTGGGCAACAATAATTCATCCGCCGCCTATTTCGATTACTGGGGTGGCACTCATGATATAAGCGCTGGCGAGGGTGTTTATACCGCCCGGTCGCTGTACGCGGGTATCAGGGAGTGTAATGTTTTTCTGGAAAATATCGACAGGGTGATGGATTTAACCCTGCCGGACAAAGCCAGAATGATTGCTGAGGCGAAAACAATAAAAGCGTACATGCACTTCTATCTGCTCTGCCTTTACGGACCGATGACTCCTTTGCGCGAAAATCTGCCCGTTGATGTATCGACTGACGGTATTCGCCTGTATCGCGAAAAAATCGACGTTTGCTTTGATTATGTCATTCAATTGCTTGACGAAGCTATAGTGGGTCATGCCTTGCCGGCAGTGGTGGGCAGTAAATCTTCCGAAGAGGGGCGATTTGTCCATGCGGCTGCCTGCTATCTGAAAGCAAAAGTATGTGTGTTTCGGGCAAGTCCGCTTTTCAACGGCAATACTGCTTACAACGATTTTAAAGACCATAACGGCGAACACTTTTTCAACCAGACCGAAAATCCCGACCACTGGGTGAAAGCCGTGGACGCATGCAGAGCGGCTGTGGCCGCCTGCGCAGAGGGGAATATCCGTTTGTACCAAAAACGCGACTATAGGACGCAGGTCTCCATGTCGGACACTACCCGCCTGGTCAATACGCTTCGCAGCGCAGTTACCGCAGAATGGTCAACGAATGTTGAAGCAATATGGCAATCTACTGTAAGTCGAATAAATTTCCCCGCGATAATGGGTTTTTTAGTTGATCAGGCGGCCGGAAGCTCCCCTGCGACCGGGATTATAAGCGTGCCTTTCTCTACCGCCGAGCAATTCTATTCCAATCATGGCGTGCCCATTGACGAAGACAAAGAATGGCGAGATTCCGCCTGGTACAACAACCGTTACCAAGTGCGCAAGGCTACCGTG
>BBRT01000059.1 GCA_001417715.1 Candidatus Symbiothrix dinenymphae | reverse complement strand
CGCACATCTCCGGCTTTCGAAACCATCAGACTTGGTCTTACCACAAGTCCTGTTATTGGGGCAGATGAAACAACGTGTTCTGTCAATGGAAAAACAATGTGGGCGTGGGTGATTCAAAACAAGCAGCTCACATACATCAAAGCGGGACTTACGCGCAAAAAAGAAGAGTTTGAGAAAATGATGCCGGAGGGACTTCCGATGTCAGTTCTTGTAACAGATTGTCTAGCCGGCTATTTTAGTGCCAATGTCAAAACGCATCAAATATGCACTTCTCATATTCTACGCGACCTGATTTATGCTTCCCAGCTGTACGCAAACCAGACTTGGAGCAAACGAATGAAAAAACTGATTTTGGATGCCCTACAACGGAGAAAAGATGCAGTCGGAAAAATAGATACAACCCACATCCAAAAACGACTGCAAGTCTTAATTGATGAACCGATTGACACGGCACACGAAAAAATCAAAGCCTTGCAAAAGCGACTAATAAAGTATCGGGATTACCTCTTTTACTTTCTTGAAGATGAGAATGTGCCTCCGGATAACAATGCTTCGGAGCGAGCAATACGGGCATTTAAAATCAAACTCAAGAACTCCGGTTGTTTCAGGTCTCTGACCGGTGCTCAAGGCTTTGCCCAACTACACTCCATTGCTGATACTGCATGCAAAAACGGTCAGTCGCCATTACTTGCCTTTCAAATAGCCGCAACCATCAGGTAGCGGGACAACTGTCTTCTCTAACATCGCAGGTAAAAACAGACAATCGGCATCACCTGCTTTCCTGTTGACTTAAGCCCGGTGCTGTATAGTAACAAACAAGCACTGAAGGAAATTTAACTTTATTTAACATCAATGCTGAGACAGGGCAACTGCATCAAATCAGAGCGGTATATTCTTCAATTTTAGCTTACACTACGCCGAAAGGCGTTAAATTTTATGACTATCCGCAATCATACCACTTGGCTTTCGCTCCTTGTCCCGCAGGGACAGCACTTTATTAACCGTAGACTTTAGTCTACGGGATAAAAATGCTAAGATTCCATTAGTCCCGCATGGGACGGCACTTTATTAACCATAGACTTCAGTCTACGGGATAAACAATGTGTCGTCCCATGCGGGACTTTGGGGTGTGGGCTCCGTCACACCCGTAGACTGAAGTCTACGGTTAATAAAGTGCTGTCCCTGCGGGACAAAAACCGGAAATTGCTTGCAGGCGACGCTGCTTAGTGGTATGATTGCGGATAATCATTAAAAAAATTGCATCCTCTCATCTGTGGATTGTTTTTATTCGCGTGATAAGCAGGTGAATGAACACACTAAAGTGGCTTCGACCGCTTGAGTGTAATAATAGGTTTCAGCGCTTCGCGAATAGCCAATGGGTGCGCCACGGGCTTTCATCTCATCAATGATTTCGTGCAGTCGGCGTTTGCTAATGCCCAATTTTTCTGCAAAACTGGCGGATGAGCCGGTGTGCGATGCTCCGATTGCTTTGTGTATCCGCTCCAATTGTTCCATTTGTTTGAAAAGTATCATATCAATAAATTTTAAAATTAATTCAAATTGTTCATTTCCTAATTTGCTGTAAACTCCCTTATTTTCATAATTATTGATGTGTAACACTCCACTATTTAACTTCTTGATAAACAGGAAGATAAGAAATAAATAAAACGTAATGAATAAAAAACAAGGGTGTACTAAAAAGTACAAAGAGATGTGCTTAGCAGCACATTCGCATTCGCATACAGCAACAACAACAG
The DNA here is from genome assembly GCA_001417715.1 of Candidatus Symbiothrix dinenymphae. Taxonomy (GTDB): domain Bacteria; phylum Bacteroidota; class Bacteroidia; order Bacteroidales; family Azobacteroidaceae; genus Azobacteroides; species Azobacteroides dinenymphae. The sequence goes on along the minus strand of BBRT01000059.1, from coordinate 62,091 downwards.
CAGCAATCCAAATAAATTGCTGAACTCATCTTTATATTTCTTTTACTCTGTTGCATGGCGCAAAGGTAGTAACTTTATTTGAATCAAAAGTAATATTTTCGTTTGGAACTGTGATTTTTTGTTTATTTAACATATATGCTTCATTAAAATAGATAAAACCTAATTTTTTTATATTGTTATTCATTTTATGAATAATTTAGTACCGTTGCGCCTAAAAACGACAAATTGGCTTGCGTCTGTTACGCCGGAAGGCGTTAAATTTTGACACGGTTGCCCTGAAAAAATCCTGTAAATCTTGATTCAGACTATAAGCGTGTACCAAAATGTCAAAGAACTTGTTGGGAAAAGTTCAGTTACATAAAAACTTTCTAATTATCAGATAGTTATGCGTATTTGGAAAAGTTCAGTTACATAAAAACTATGCGTAAAAGGGTATATAACTTGCCAATTTACGAGAGGAAAGTTCAGTTATATAAGATTAAGTTGACAGGACAAGTCAGTTATATAAAAATACTCTGATTAACAACAAATTACAAAGCAAGCGGATAAGTCAGTTATATAAAACTACGCATAAAAAGGCGTATAACTTGCATATTTCCGGGACTGATTTTCAGGATTGGCAACTTTTATTAAACCTGCCGATAGCGTGTCGTTAATAATTCGGGAGGCAATAGGAAAGTTATTTTTATCTATCTCAAACCGTTCCCGCACAGCTTGATTGGTCATTTCAACGTTGTTTTCAAACAGAAGACAGCAATGCTGATAACAGGCACGGATTTTATCTTGCTTACCCATAGCCGACAATTTTTGCCGTCCGTAAATAAACACCCTCGTAAAATATTCGCCTTTCGTAAATTTTGGAGGAGGCATCAATGCTGTTTCCAATGCTTCAATTGCTCTGTCCACACCGCTACCCCTGCGCTCGCAAATATGCAGCAAAAGAAGGGCTTGCGCCAATTTTTCGTTGCGAGAACGGGGTGGCAAGTCAATGAAACGATTTACATCGGTCAATGGCGAGCCGGGATTGGTCATCACTATTCTATCCGTAAAAATCTCAACCATTACATCAGTTCCTGTTATCGCAAAGTCTTGATGCACAAGGCAATTCGCCAAAAACTCACGTATCGCTGTGCGTGGATAATCCGTTTTGTTCTGCCTGATTGCGCCTTTTATGATTTCCTGCTGCGGCAGGTTTTTCATAATATAATCAACCATATCATCGAAGGCAGCAGCATATCCTCTTGTTTCGGTATGTTCTTTTTCCAAAACCAGATTGTTCGTTCCCACCATAGCGCAAAATACGGACAGGTTTGGCGGTTAGGTAGTCGAATTGCGAGAGGTTGTTTGCAAACAGAATTGCCCCCAAATTGGTAATATTCCACACATCGCCGTCTTGAACAACAAACTTGTAACTCTCCAAATTTGAAAGTATTGTTTCAGTTGCTTTGGGTGCATTTTTGTCCAATAATTCGTAAAAATGCTTGTAATCCAACAAATTAAGTGCTTCGTTTGCCGAAAGATTTTTCATCGCAATTTGAAATTCGTATGGAATACCGTGTGCGGCGGAAATCATAAATTTTACTGCCTCTTTCGACATTTTTACTGTCTGTCCTGCCGAGCGATGATAACTGTCGTAAATGGTTGCCCCACGCAGATACACAGGTTTTTCTGTTTGTTCCGGAATGTAAATAAGCAACAAGGCATTCCCTTCGTATTCAATCGTATTGTGCTGTATTTGTACGGATTGAGATAAATTATTCAAGGCAATGTTTCCCAATGTTTTGATGATAGTGTCGGATTGTTCCTTTGTCACGGAAAACATTGTGGCATCGTCATTCACGCCGTAAACAAGAAAACCACCGCCCTCTTGATTGGAAAAGGCACACAAATGCTGCGCCAGCCTGTCGGTTTTCGACGACAAATTGCTCTTCCAATCTATCTCATTCAATTCAACAGGAATTGGGTATAGACTGTCTTTTAAACACTTAATTGCGTTTTCTTGCCAACTCATAAGTCGGGATAATTTTGTCTGCAAAATTACTCAAATTTTTGCTACTACGCAAACGCATCAGCAGTGCACTCAAACTTCTTCGTTTGATGGTACAAAGGTAAGATATTTTTTTATTGGCGTAATGGGCAAAAATAGCCTAGTTTTTGTCCATTACGCCCAAAAATCTGTTTCATCATACTACAATTATAGTTTATTTGGCACTGATGCCTATTTGTGCATTAGCATTAAGTATCATATTCCTAAAAATTCGGGGGATTTTCAATATATCCTCTTCGGGTATCACTGAAGGATATTGAACCCATTTTTCTGTATTATACAACCAAGTAGATTTGGATTTACTTTTGCTCGTACAGCGCAAACCGATGCCGGTTTTTTTAGACATATCTTGCAATTCATTTCCCGCAACAATCCACTCTACTCCTATATAAATGCCCTCTTCTGTGAATGTAATAGCATATTTACTCACATCTATTATAATCTTCGTTTTGGAAAAATCTGAGATTATAATATCCTCGTCTGTGAAATTATTTACCACAAAACCATCATCTGATTTGGAGCAAAAAAACAGACGCAACTTTTGTGTTTTATCTTTGGACTTAGAAACTTTAATTTTCACATTCTGTATCATTTTAGTCCGCTCATCCGTATTTTCAATAAACACACAGAGCCTTGAACCCGGTTCACAGTAAAGCGACATGAAAGACGCCCCCAAGTTGTAGAAGCCATAATCTTTTGGAGGTGCAGTTGAAGGATAAACCACAACTTCATTCAACGCAACGATGTCATTATCAAGTATTATTCTGTTACCTGCGTCTTGAAGGAAACGGGTTAAATCAGGAATGGGAATTTTCAGTGTTTTATACCCTAAACTCGATATGGTCAGAGTGTCCAAATAGTTGTCAAAGAATGCGTTAGGCAATGAAATTTGACCTGTAGTATCCGTCATAAGACCAATTTTTGCTTTAGTGAGATAAACCGAAGTGTAAGCAAGTGGAATAGTATCGCCCGAATCAACAGATAGTACTTTTATCTGCTGTGCGAAAATTCCACTACTGCCAATTAAGGCAAGTAGTATCAAAACAAGATATTTTATCGTTTTCATAAAATTTTAAATTTATCAAATTAATTACTTCAACTATGGACTTATATATTTTTCCCAAAACCCCGGAGAATTTGGAAAATCAGTTTTAAATAAAACAAAATTGGTTAGTTTTATATTCTTTTTTGTACTTATCGGATAGGCAGGTGCGTTTTCCGCAACAGAAATTGTTTCTTTAAATGATATGTCATAAGCCGATTCGGATAATACTTTAGCACTCACCAAATACAGCATGTCTGCAATATAATATAATCCTGTTTTTTCGTCCTGCACAAATTGAAAACTGCCATAACCATTAGTTATTTGCCAAGTCACACCTCTGAATTTTTTTGTTGTCAATTCGGAGACATTGGAATATGACTGCAAAACAGATTCAATCACTACTGTGTCTCGTGTATCTATTGTGTATAAACGATACACCCAATTCTTTTTGTTTAAATGTTTGGGTGATACTTTTATAATGATCTGGTCTTCATTTATGTTTTGAATTTCATAAATATATTCATTTTTATTGCGATTGACAACTATTCCTCGAGGTAAAAGTTCTAAAAACAGAGGTTTCTTTTTTATATAAAAATGGTCTTCATTCACTGTTGATATTTTATCTAACAGGTTTAATTGAACGTTCCAATGAAAAGAGCCTCTTTTTTTATTTACTCCGGATAATGCAATATTGAATAAAGCATAAGCCTCACGTTTGCCTCCTTTGCTCGTAGTTTCATCGCTATGCACTATATACTGCTTGGTTTCTTTTGTTTGAAAGCGCGTGATTAAATTTTGAACAGCCTTGTTTAACATATTTGCGGCATAGTCAGGAGTAACCACCACCTCACTCAACTCTACAGCATTGAGAGTCAAATAAATAGCCGAATTGTTTAGCAACGCATCCGATGTTGTTTCAAAAAAATCATAAGCCAAATGCCGAAAATAAACAGCCTCCGAGGAATGAACATCAAGAGTATAATATCCCTTATCATCGGTCATTGTCATGGTATTACCACTATTGGTATAGACCACAACGCCGGAAACAGGCTTGCGCGTTTCCTTGTCAAGAACTTGTCCCGAAATTTTTTCTTGCGAAAAAAGGAATATCGGACACAAAAGCAATAAGATAGTTATTTTTGCCTTCATAATGCAAAATTTATACATCAAAAACGGAATATCCGGCATTTTTTTATGCACGGATATTCTTCGTTGAATTTCCGCGTATACTCAAATTTTCTCGTTTGACGGTGCAAAGGTAGCGGCGTTCAGTGCACAAAACAAGCACTGAAGGAAATTTAACTTTATTTAACATCAAGGTTGAAACAGGGCAACTGCATCAAATCAGAGCGGTATATTCTTCAATTTTCGCTTACACTACGCTGAAAGGCGTTAAATTTTGACGTGGTTGCTCTGGTTAATTATTTCGGAAGGAGAAAAAAGTGAAAATTTTTTTGTACTTTTGCGAAAAATTTATGATTAATAAAATTAAACCTTTAAAAGTTATGATGACATTTAAAAAGTACAATTCAATCGAAAACACGTATGATACGGCGTTTGTTGAAAAAATTCGGATGGAGGTTTCGGCTTCCCAGCAGTATGCGGTGCAGGAAAAAGTGCACGGGTCTAACACTTGTTTTGTGACCGACGGTGCGACAGTGCGGTTTGCCAAGCGTACCGATTTCGTGGAGGAGGGCGACAAATTTTACGACTATGAGGAGATGCTTGCTCGCTACACGGACAAGGTTGTCAGTCTGTTTCAGCGTGTCAAGGCAAAATATCCTGAAACAGACTCGTTGCAGGTGTTTGGCGAGATGTTTGGCGGCACCTATCCGCATCCCGATGTGAAGAACGATATGAAGCAGAAAGCCATTCAGAAGGGCGTTTTTTATTGTCCGCGACACGAGTTTTATGGTTTTGATTTGTATATTCAGAGGGAAGACAGCGGCAAATATCTTACGGTGGACGAAATTTGCGAATTTTTTGAAGCGGAACAGTTTATTTATGCTAAATCCCTGTTTCAAGGGACTTTAGATGAGTGTTTGCAATATCAGAATGCGTTTCAGAGCCACGTTGCCGAGTGGATGGGATTGCCGCCGATTGAGGATAATATCTGCGAGGGCGTGGTGATTCGCCCTGTTGAGCCGATTTATCTGCGCAATGGGTCGCGGTTGTTGCTCAAAAACAAAAATGCGCGCTTCGCCGAAAAGAAATCCGTCAAAAAACGCACGCCCGCGCTGTTTGTCCCACCAACTTACGGCGAGGCATTGACTGCACTGCTCGCCGTAGCCGAAGCATACGTCACGGAAAATCGCCTGAACAACGTCATCAGCAAAATCGGCGAAATTTCCATGCCCCGAGAGTTTGGCAAGTTGATGGGCATGTTCGTCAAAGATGCGTTGGAGGATTTTCTAAAAGAACACGAAAGTCCGTATGCCCTGCTGGAAAAAAGCGAGCAAAAAATCATAAACAAACACATCAACCAGCAATCCACCGCACTGATGAAGCGCACTTTGATGGCGCATGGGTAGCTGGGTGCACGGCAAATTTTCCTTTTTTTACTCAGGGTCAATTTCGCATTAAAAATTACGGTGGTCAACTACCCCGTATGGGGTAACAGACGGAAGCAAAATTGCAGATATCACTGAATTTTGGTGCGGTTGCCCTTAAGCCAAATAAAAATCATAACCCATAATTCAAAAACATTTTGTACCTTTGCCCCCCGTATAATTTTTGAAAAAAAAAGAAATAATGAAAGTAGATACACTTTTAGGTTTACAATGGGGCGATGAGGGAAAAGGTAAGGTGGTGGACGTATTGACGCCTGCCTACGACATTGTGGCGCGGTTTCAGGGGGGACCCAATGCCGGGCATACGCTCGAATTTGAGGGGCAGAAATATGTGCTTCGCTCCATTCCGTCAGGGATTTTTCAGGGTGGAAAAATCAACATCATCGGCAACGGCGTCGTGCTTGACCCTGCCTTGTTTAAAGAAGAAGTGGAAGCCTTGGAAGCCTCCGGTCACCCGCTGACCGACTGCCTCTACATCTCGCGCAAAGCCCACCTCATCTTGCCAACCCACCGCCTGCTCGACCAAGCCTGCGAAGCACAAAAAGGCGACGGTAAAATCGGCACCACAGGCAAAGGCATCGGTCCCGCGTACACGGACAAAATTAGCCGTAACGGATTGAGAATAGGTGACTTAGACCACGATTTTGAAACCAGGTACAAAAATGCGATTGCTCGCCACAAAGAATTGTTGCAACAGATGAACTTCAAATACGATTTGGCACCATTAGAGGCAGCATGGTGGGACGGTATCGCCAAAATAAAACAGTTCAAACGCATTGATAGCGAACACTTTATCAACAAAAGTTTGAGCGAAGGCAAAAAAATCCTCGCAGAAGGCGCACAGGGCACGATGCTCGACATCGACTTTGGCTCCTACCCGTTCGTAACCTCTTCCAACACGGTTTGTGCCGGTGCCTGCACCGGTTTGGGCGTGGCACCCTCCAAAATCGGCACTGTCTATGGCATTTTCAAAGCCTATTGCACACGGGTCGGTAGCGGTCCGTTCCCAACGGAATTGACGGATGAAATCGGGCAAAACATGCGCGACAGAGGTTCAGAATACGGCTCTGTGACCGGTCGTCCCCGCCGTTGCGGTTGGATAGACCTCGTTGCCCTCCGCTATGCGATTATGATTGACGGCGTAACCAAACTCATCATGATGAAATCCGATGTTTTGGACACATTCGACACCATCAAGGCGGCAGTAGCCTACGAAATTGACGGCAAGGAAACCGCCGATTTTCCCTTTGAAACAGGCAACACGGTCAAACCAATTTTTGCGGAACTCCCTGGCTGGAAGACAGACATGACCAAAATGCAGTCTGAAGACGAATTTCCAAAAGAATTTAATGCCTACCTCGCATTTTTGGAAGAAAATCTGGGTGTGCAAATACACATCGTGTCAGTGGGACCCGACCGCGAGCAAACCATCATCCGCCACGCAGATTGACGGTGAACCACTCCGTCATTGCGGGCTTGACCCGCAACCCCCTGAAAAGGAACCTAATGTTGGGCAACAGAACAATGTAGCGCAAGGGTGCGTCAAACCCGCAATGGCGAATCCTGATTTTTCTCGCGAATTAGCTCGCTAATCCTTGCCGCACGCTCATAATCTTCGCCGGTGATGGCTTTTTGCATTTCCTCGTGCAGTTGCTCTTTCGACATTTGCTTCAGAGAATCCGTTTCGTGCAGTTGCTTGTATTCCGCTTTCAGCGAACGCGGCTCTTTCACAATATGCTGACTGACAGTATCCTGCGTGATGGGCTGCGTGCTGAGTGCCTTAAAAATATCGTCCGCCATAAAAACCGATGCATTGGCGCGAATTGCCAACGCCAACGCATCAGACGGACGGGCATCCAACCGCAACAACGGCTTGCCACTCCGCTCAAAAATCAAGTCGGAATAAAAAACACCATCCTTATAGTGATGTATCTCCACCTGCTTCAATCGGGCACCGGCACCCGTAATAAACGTATTAAAAACGTCGTGCGTCAAAGGACGAGGCGGGTCTAACTCTTCCAAAACCGTAGCGATAGACTGCGCTTCGGGCGTCCCAATAATGATTGCCACCCGTTTCGACCGGTCGTCCTCCGGAGTAAGCACCACAGAGTAAGCTCCGGTCTGAATTTCATTGTAAGAAATGCCTGCAATTGTTAATTTTATCATTTTCTTTATTGATTTAGTCTCTCCCGCCGAATGCGATTGAAGCATAGTAAAGTAGCGAGGCGAGCGAACTCAATGCGGCTACCACATAGGTGTAGGCGGCGGCTTTGAGAGAATCTTCGGCGGCTGCGTGATTGCTTGCGTTGGTGATGCCGGAGCGGTTTAGCCATGTCAGGGCACGCTGTGAGGCGTTGATTTCGACCGGCAGGGTGATGAAACTGAAAATCGTTGTCAGCGCAAACAGTGCCACACCTGCTCCCAACACAGGAGAACCGAAGTGCGGGTTAGAACCCATCAAAAACAGTCCGCCCAAAATAATCCACGTCACCCATTTGGAGGCGAACGACACGACCGGAACCAATGTTGAGCGCAGTGTCAGAGGCGCATAAGCGTGTACATGCTGCACCGCGTGACCCGTTTCATGAGCCGCTACAGAGGCTGAGAGTACGCTTTTGCCATAATACACAGCCTCGCTCAGGTTGATAGTCCTGTTCATCGGGTTGTAATTGTCGGAGAGCATGCCTGTGGTTGGCTGCACCGTCACATTGTCGATGCCGCTGTCGTACAGCATTTTCTCTGCCACTTCCCGTCCCGTCATGCCACTGTCGAGCAACATTCGAGAATACTTTTTCGCCTTGCGGTTGAAGTTGGAGGATACTAACCAGCTTGCCAGTACCGTCCCAATAAAAATTATCCAATACATAATTGATACTATTAAAATGTTAATTGCTAAAAAACGGTGCAAAGTTACATCTTTTTTATGTAAAAAACAATTTGGTAAGCACAGTAATTTATACTACTTTTGCAGAAAATTTTTAAACGATTGTTGCTTATGAAAACAAATGTGCCTTTCAAGGTATTTTCGGGGACAAGTTCGCGTTATTTGGCGGATAAAATTTGTGCCAATTTAAAGTGTCCGCTTGGGCAAATGAATATTGAACATTTCGCCGATGGCGAATTTTCGGTGTCTTACGAGGAGTCTGTTCGTGGGCAACATGTGTTTTTGGTTCAATCGACTTTTCCGCCTGCAGACAATCTGATGGAGCTGTTGCTGATGATAGATGCCGCTAAACGGGCTTCTGCGGCATCCATCATTGCCGTAGTGCCGTATTTTGGCTGGGCGCGTCAAGACCGCAAAGACAAGCCGCGTGTGGCAATCGGAGCCAAATTGGTAGCCGATTTGCTGAGCGCAACAGGTATCAGCCGTCTGATTACGATGGACTTACATGCCGACCAGATTCAAGGATTTTTCGATGTGCCGGTTGACCATTTATATGGCTCGTCGCTGTTCATCGAAGAAGCCAAAAAAACGTGGGATTTGAAAAATTCCGTGATAGCAACCCCGGATGTAGGTGGCACTAAACGCGCCAATGCCTACGCCAAACACCTCAATTTGCCGTTGGTAATCTGCTACAAACTCCGCAAAAAAGCCAACGAAGTATCCGAAATGCAGCTGATTGGCGATGTAACAGGCTTAGACGTGATTTTGGTGGACGATATGGTGGACACAGCGGGCACAATCACAAAAGCCGCCGACATCATGATGGCACAAGGCGCACGCTCCGTAAGGGCAATAGCCACCCACGCAGTGATGTCTGACCCCGCTTCCACGCGCCTCGACCAATCAACACTGTCGGAAATCATCTTCACCGACACCATCCCCCATTCCAAAAAAAGTGAAAAGGTGAAAGTGCTATCAGTAGCAGAATTGTTTGCCACCGCCATTTTGCGCGTGTGCAACAATGAGTCAATTAGCTCGCTGTATTTGATTTGAAAGTGGCACGATTTTTGTGACTTTGTTTGCAGGAGGTTGCGGGGCGAGCCTGCAATGACATGTGATTTTTAATTTTTAATTGATTATGATTGATTATTATAAAGTATTGGGTGTGAGCAAGACTGCTTCACAGGATGAGATTAAGAAGGCGTATCGCAAGTTGGCACGCGAGTATCATCCCGACAAAAACAAGGACAACGAGGCGGCTAAACGGAAGTTTCAAGAAATCAACGAAGCCCACGAGGTGCTTGGCGATGCCGAAAAGCGCAAAAAATATGACAATTACGGCAGCAATTGGAAACAAGCCGAGCAATACGAGCGCGCCGACGGGCAGCAGCAACGCTACAGTCGCAGTCGCGGAGGCTATGGCAATGCCGGTGGAGGTCAAAGAGGCTATTCCTACCATAATTATAGCGACCTGTTTGGCGGCGGCGGCTTCAACGGCGGCAATGGCGGCTTCAGCGGCGGCGATTTCAGCGGTTTTGGCGGCAATTCCAGCGGCTATTCTGCCTTTTTTGAACATCTATTTGGCAGCGGACAGCGGTCCGGTCGAGGCGACGGCTACAAAGGGCAAGACTATGAGGGTCATGTGGCAATCAGTATGCGGGATGCCGCAAAAACACAGCAACACACCATCAATGTCGATGGCAAACTGCTACGCATCACCATTCCGGCAGGTGTGGCAAACGAGCAAAAAATCAAAATCAGCGGGCAAGGCGGACAGGGCGTGAACGGCGGACCGGCAGGCGACCTCATCCTGACGATTATTGTGCAGCCCGACCCCGTGTTTCGGCGCGATGGCAACGACCTCTATGCGAGCGTCCCCATTGACGTCTACACAGCCGTGCTGGGGGGCGAAATTATGCTCACCACTATGGACGGCGGGCGTGTCAAAATGACCGTCAAGCCCGGTACGCAGCCCGATTCAAAAGTGCGATTGAAGGGCAAAGGCTTCCCCGTTTACAAAAAAGAAGGACGTTTTGGCGACCTGATTATCTCCTATCGCGTGCAAATTCCGCAGCATCTGTCGCCCAAGCAAAAGGAATTGTTTCAAGAATTAAAAAGAGAAAAGTGAAAGAAAGTTAAAAAGTTACCAGTTGGTAACTTACCAGTTGGTAACTTACCAGTTGGTAACTTACCAACTGGTAACTTACTAACTGGTAACTTACCGGTTGGTAACTAAATAATTTTTCGTACCTTTGCAGCCAAATAGAAGTATATGAAAACAGGAAATCCTTTTTATTTTGGGCGTATGGTAGGTGGAGAGGCATTTACCGACAGGGAAAAAGACACTCAACGACTGGCAGCTAATTTCAGAAATGGTCTTAGTATGGTATTGATTTCGCCGCGCCGGTGGGGAAAATCATCGTTGGTGAAGAAGGCTGCCGAGTCCGTTGCGAGTAAAAAAATCAAAGTTGTGAGTATAGATGCTTTTTCGTTAAGGAGCGAGTTGGAGTTCTATACGGCTTATGCCCAAGCGATAATTGCCGCTACATCATCACAGTGGGACGAACGGTTGAAAAACCTGAAAGCGTTTTTTCGGCAAATCACACCCAAAATTTCGATTGGGATAGACTCTGAGCATGACATTTCAATCGGCTTCGATTGGGACGAAGTGCAGCAGCATAGGAGCGAGATATTGGATTTGCCTGATAAAATTGCAAAAGCTAAGGGTTTCAAGGTCGTGGTGTGCATTGATGAATTTCAAAATATTGCTACATTTGACAACCATCTGGCTTTTCAAAAACTGCTGCGTAGTGTCTGGCAAAAGCACGAATCAACATCTTATTGTCTGTATGGCAGCAAATTTCACATGATGCAGGAGTTGTTCGAACGGCAATCAATGCCCTTTTACCGTTTTGGGGATTTAATCCATTTGGAAAAAATTGCTGAAAAAAAATGGTCTGTTTTTATCAGGAGTCAATTTGAAATTACCGGTAAAAACATTGATGAACAGTTTATTACAGCTATTATTCGCGATGTAGATAGGCATTCGTATTATGTACAACAATTGTCGCATTTAATTTGGGAGAAAACTGAAAATACGGTCAATGAAACTATTTATGCAGAGGCATTGGAGGATATGATTGCACAAAATGCCATGCTGTATCAACGCGATACGGAAAATATGGCAGCCACCCAACTGAATCTTCTCAAAGCTGTGGCATCGGGCGAAAGGAAAAACCTAAGCACCGCCGAAACCCTGAAAAAATACAATTTAGGAACTTCAGCAAATGTTGTGAAAGCAAAAAAGTATCTGTTGAATGCAGAAATCATCGACATACGAAAGAAAGAGGTGTCATTCATCGACCCTGTGTATGAACTGTGGTTTAAGAAAGAAATTTTGTGATGATTTGTATGTGCCGGTTATGCTACCTCGTAATTCATATCAAAGTAGATGCAAGTTCAATGTTTTCAACTGTGGCATAATAAACGCTTTTCCTAAAGCCGTCATCTCCAACAAGTTCTGCAAAATCGAGTGTTATATCACGTGTTTTGTTAGATTCAGTAAATTGAACACCATGCTGTGTTTTGGTTTGTTCCCACAACGAACCTTTGGCGTGGGTAATCTCAACAAGCTGTTTGGCTGTCATATAATAAACGCATTAAATAAATGCGGTTAACTTCATTAAATCAGCATTAGGTAGCTTAAATTTAGCCCAGTAGAGCGACAATTCGTATCGTAATAATTCTATTGATTTGAAAAAATGATTGTGAGTAACATTTCGCCTTGTCTTCTTCCAAAGCATTTCGATCGCGTTCAAGTCGGGAGAATAAGGTGGAAGAAAAAACAATTCCAAAACTTCAGACACACTTTCTAACCATGGTTGTAAGATTTTTGCATGATGATATTTTGCATTATCCAACACCAACAGTAATTTTTTCTTCGTCCCGTTTACTTTCTTTCCGACCTCTGCTTTCAAGAGTAATTTTTCTAAAAACAATTGGAACGTAGTGGCATTAAATTCTTCGTTTTGCAAAGTGATTAATTGCCCATTTTTGCCCAAAGCTCCGAATATGCTGACTTTAAATCTGTCAACCGGCGATTTGATTTCAGGATGTGAACCAGCTAAAAACCAAGCTCTTATGATACTTAAGGTTAATTTGAAATGGCATTCATCTTCATAGAAAATCTCATAATCGCCCGTGGCTATTTTCTCTTGAAGTTTTTTTTTGAAAGGGCTTTCTTTTCTTCATCCGTCCGACAAACGACAGGACGGGCGCGCTTTAAGCTGAAACCAAGTGTATGAAACAAATTCTGACAAGCCCTGACTTTAAGCTCAATGTCATAGTGCTCCTTTATGTACGCTGATAAACTTTTGCCATCCCAGATATTACAAGGCATACCATGCTTTTCCGGACTATCCTGAAGCACTTTTTTCAAATCTTCCTGCTGTGACAGACTCAAGCGAGGAGGTCGTCCTGGACGATGGTGCTCTCGGAGTGAATTGATGTCGCCGGTGGCTATCACTTTCTTTATCCAATTACTGATTGTGCGCGGAGAGTTGCCAAATAAAGCACCTATGCTATCGCAACTCTCTGTTTCTTTACTCGCAAACAACAAAATACCGTGAAGACGATGGATAAACTTCGCTTCTTCGTTCTTCTCAAAATACGCCTGTATAGAGGTTATTACTGCATCTGCACCTCCTATTGATAATCTTTTCATCGCTTTTTGCCGCAAAGGTACAACTCTTTTTTGTTATACGCAAATATTTAGTGCGTTTATTATATTCCCATATTGAGCAACCACGTCATCAATAATTTCCAAATAGTCTTCGTAAAATTCAGCATTGCTAAACTCAGCGATAGGCGTTATCACAACAGTATTATCAGGCAAAGTATCGAACCGCACAAATTCGCTTAATTTATTGTAGCCCTCCATTTTTGAAAAATAAATATCTTCCGAAACGGGACCATATTGCCACACATTATAGGATAGCCACGTGACAGGCACAGCAATACGCTTAACCGCCTCTTCATCAATCAGATAGAGCAATTTCAGCAATTTGGTGTGGGACAATGGTTTACAACGCTCGGCAAGCAATATGGCGAGGTTACCAATCAGGTTTTTATTGACTTTCATTCCGATACACATATTTTCTGCTATTTTTTTTGTTACACTTGCGGGCGCAAAGTTACGTCTATTTTTTGATATACGCAATGCTGAATTGATATTTTGCTGTCAAAATCAAAAATATTGGCGAAATCAAAAATATTTTTGCTAATTCAAAAAAAACTATTACCTTTGCGCCCGAATTTGTTCCCTACGGGTTGAGCGGATCGGACGTGTATTTGCTTGAAGAGTGAGCGAATAACGAGTGATAAACCCTTTAATAATAGGAGATTATGAAGACATGACAGCGGTAATACGCACATTTTAAGACATTTTGGAAAAAGCGTTTAGCTTTGATATTCTTTTAGTTACATGAAATATCGACAATTTCAACAACTACCGAGAGTAACAAGTGACAATGCGCGCGCAGGTTCGGCGTCGGCATTACTCATATTTTTATTTGGTAGTTTTGGTAGTCGATAACCTCATGTAACGGATAGGAAATTTTTTAGAGTTTTGTCCGCGTTTTTTTTATGCTGCGTATTTTATGAGGAAGGACGACGGTTGCCCAAACAACCGATACCAAAATTGGGGCAAGCCCTACAAAGCCATTTTAGAGTAGGAAACAATAAAAAATAATGTATAATTAATGATCTGTTTAAGGAACGGATGTAAAAAAAAAGACAAATGAAAAAGTCAATTTTAGTTATGGCTGTAGCATTAAGCGCAGCAACAGTGAGTGCTCAGGATAGTTTCAAACCTGAAGCAGGTAAGGTGTCGATTGAAGTTGGATTCAATCCGTTGAGTTTTTCCAATGAAGTGATTACACTTCCGGGACAATCGCTCAAAGTGTATTATGCGCTTTCAGAGCAATTGTCTGTCCGTTTGGGATTAGGTTTCAACAATGATGGAACAACTTTCAATGCCGGTGATGGTACACCAGAAGCGACCACTTCTAAAACAACATTCTCAATCGCTCCGGGTGCCACTTATTCTTTATGGGAAACAGGAAAATTGATTCCTTATGTAGGTGCAGAAATTGTCCTGACTTCGTCATAACATAAATTAACATTTCCATAAAACACTGATAATCAGCTAAAAAGCGATTTTGCGACACCCATTTTGGGTGTCGCGCCCCCAAATTTCATTACCTTTGTTCTGGAAATGTACGTGCGCAGGAAGCCTAACCGGTCGGGCAGCACAAGCGTGGTGGTGGTTGATAAGTCACGCGGGCAGTTGCGTTACCTTACCACCATCGGCACAAGTTCGGATGAGGGCGAGATAGTGAGTTTATGTCACCAAGGCAAGGATTGGATTAAGGGCAGAGAAGGACAAGGTGATTTGTTTGTTGCGCAAAAAAAAGCGGATTCAGAGAAACAACAGATAGAATCTCTATTGTCCAATGTCAAGAATATACTGCCCAACGGCATTCAACTGCTTTTGGAAAAAGTATATCGGTCGGTTGGTTTTGATGCGATAGAAGATACCATACTTCGCCAGTTGGTCATAGCCCGTTTGAGTCAACCCATGAGCAAGTCGGGAACCGTTGAGTATTTGAAGTCACATTTTGATGAAGATATTGATTTGTCTAAAATTTACAGATATTTGGACAAGTTATATAACACACAGCAAAAAAAGATACAGCAAATCAGTGTGGAACATACCCGTCGCATTTTAGGCGGCGTGATAGGCATTGTTTTTTACGATGTTACCACGCTCTATTTTGAGACCGACTATGGGGATGACCTTCGTGCAACGGGCTATTCCAAAGACGGCAAACACAATCAGCCACAAATAGTACTGGGGTTGTTGGTAAGCCGCGATGGTTATCCGTTGAATTATTCCATTTTTAACGGCTCACAGTATGAGGGTCGCACCATGATACCGATAATTGATGATTTTGTTGTCAGGTTCAATTTGAAAGAGTTTGTCGTGGTAGCAGATTCGGGGCTGATGAACGCAAAAAATATCTCCCTGTTGGAATCAGCCGGTTACAAATATATAATAGGAGCAAGGATAAAAAACGAAAGCGAAGAAATCAAGCGATGGATATTATCCCGACAAAAACAGGATGGAGAGTTTCATGAAATGAACAAAACGAAAACATGCCGTCTGATTATTAACTATTCGGATAAACGTGCCAAGAAGGATGCCTACAATAGGGACAAGGGCGTAAAACGCCTGAAACGGGACTATGGTAGCGGGAAAATATCAAAGGAGAACATAAACAAGCGAGGGTACAACAAGTTTCTTGAAATCAAGGACGATGTCAGTGTCAGTATAAACGAAAGCAAAATTACCGATGACGCACAATGGGACGGATTAAAGGGTTACATCACCAACACAGCTTTGGAGGCACAGAATGTTTGCGAGCAATACAAAGGTTTATGGGTGGTGGAAAGGGCTTATTGAGTTACTAAAGGGACGATAGAACTGCGCCCCATGTTTCACTTTACCCCGCGCCGCATAGAGGCACACGTTTGTATCTGCTTCGTTGCGTATAAAATTTATAAAGAACTCGAACGTCTGCTGAAAGCAAATCAAGTGAATATGAGTGTGGACAAGGTGCTCGATGTAGCAAAGACGATAGCAACAATAAGCATACAAGTACCTTTGACCGGAGAAACCATTACGAAAACCATGTTCCTGACTCGCCTACATAAACTCATTGAGCCGCTGTTCAAAGACGACTTCTATGAAAAATGATAGCTTCTGCCGACATTCCATCTCCTCCTCCGGAAAAATATTACCCCCGCGAGAATCGAATGGCTCTGAAAAAAAACTTCGCGCTTCAAATATCCGATTCTCATGGGGTTAAATCAATTTTGGGTGTCGCAATGACGAAGTCAGGACTTATTCTTTATGGGAAACAGGAAAATTGATTCCTTATGTAGGTGCAGAAATTGTATTTGCCAGTACTTCCAATGAAGAAGTTGAAGGAGATGTAACTGTAACAAACGACGTAGATCGAGATGCGGGGCAGCAATTTCAGCAAGATGGCATTTTGACCACTAGTGTTCCTGTCACTCGGTTCGGTTTTAATGTGTTCACCGGATTCAACTATTATGTTGCAAAGAACCTTTACATTGGTGCAGAGGTTGCCCTGGGATATGTTTCTAATTCTCTTAAAACGACGGAGAGAACCGGTTCTGAGGCAAGCAAATCAGAATCCTCTATGAGCAATTTTGGCATATCTGCAACGCCATCACTTCGTTTAGGTTGGACATTTTAAACCAAAATAATTAAAATTTCATGAATACCGGATATTATTATACCTATTTTAATCCTGTTGGCGATTGCAATGCAGCAGAAAACAGTATGTCCCCTTTCATTTCGGAATCCCATCGAGATACAAGGCAGGATGTGCTCTGCAATTTCTACCGAGCAATGCAGTCATAATGGCATTAAAACAGGTATAATTCCGGTAAAACTCCGGTAAAACTCCTGATTACATCTTGATGGCAATCAGGGGTTTTCTGTTGTTTCGCTCATCGTCTTTTGTCTGAATCAGGATTTACAGGATTAAAGGATTTTCAGGATTAACCATCTTGTTAATCTTTTAATCCTGAAAATCCTGATTCAGACAAAAAGTATTTTGTTGATAATTAAGCACTTATGCAAAATTTGCTGTAAACAAGGAAAAATAGATGTTTTTATTTGGTGGTTATAAAATAATATCCTACCTTTGTGGCATAATTTAAAAATTTGCAGATATGCCTACTCTTTATACAACAAATGAAAATAAGTAAACTTTGGTTTGAAGATGAAAAAATTTTCATTCAGACCGACGATGGGAGAGAATTATGGCAATCGCTTTTGTGGTATCCAAGATTGAAAAATGCCACAGAAGCGCAAAAGATGGCATACGAATATGATGAGATTGGTATTCGTTGGGAAGACATAGATGAAGACATGTCGGTTGAGAGTTTTCTATACGATGACCCCGAACCGGTTGGTGTGTCTAAAATATAAATATCAATCAATCACCCGCTCACCCATCCCGCCATAAGCATCAATCCGCCGGTCGCGCAGAAAGGGCCACCAGCGGCGCACCGCTTCGGAGCGTTGCAAATCAATCTCTACGATGAGGTTTTCTTCCTTGTCTGAGGAGGCTTTTGCGAGGATTTCGCCTTGCGGACCTGCTGCGAAGCTGTTGCCCCAGAATTGGATGCCGCCTGTTTGTCCGGAGGGGTCGGGTTCTGTGCCTACGCGGTTTACGGCTATTACGTTTAAGCCGTTGGCTATGGCGTGACCTTGTTGCACCACCTGCCATGCTGTTTGTTGGCGTATTTTTTCGGCTTCCGGGTCTGTCGATTCCCAACCTATGGCGGTGGGGTAGATTAGCAGTTCGGCACCTGCCAATGCCATCAGGCGGGCGGCTTCGGGGTACCATTGGTCCCAGCAGATGAGCACGCCCAACTTGCCCAGCGAGGTCTGTATGGGTTGAAATCCCAAGTCGCCGGGGGTGAAATAGAATTTTTCGTAATAGGCAGGGTCATCAGGGATGTGCATTTTGCGGTATTTGCCCGCGATGGTGCCGTCGCGCTCAATGACCACGGCGGTGTTGTGATAAACGCCGGCGGTGCGCTTTTCAAACAACGACAGCACCAGCACAATGCCCAATTCTTTAGCCAATCGCCCAAACAAGTCGGTAGATGCTCCGGGAATAGTTTCGCTACCATCAAAAGCCTGCGTATTTTCCGTCTGACAAAAATACAACCCATTATGCAACTCCTGCAACACCACAAGTTGCGCCCCCCGAGAAGCACAAAAACGAATATTGACAATCAACCTATCAATATTCACCCGATTATCAAAAACATTAGCCTGCTGAACCAATCCAACTCTCATTCTGGTAACTGGTAACTGATAACTGGTAACTGACATCATTCCAAATATCCCCGAATAATGCCGCGCTGCGAACCCGCAAGAAAACTCAAAACTTCCTGCTTCTCGGGACAGTCCGCAATAGTGGCTTCTATTTGCTTGATAGCAGCCGAATTGTTTAAACCCGATTGATACAGGATGCGGTAGATTTCTTGAACGGTATAAACCTGCTCGCCGGTGAAGCCGCGCCGCCGCAGTCCCACCGTGTTCACGCCCGAATACGACAGCGGTTCGCGCCCTGCTATGATATAGGGAGGGATGTCTTTTCCGCATTTGGAGCCGCCTTGAAGCATCGTGTGCTTGCCAATGCGTGTGAATTGATGCACCAGCGTGGCACCGCTCAAAATGGAGTAATCGTCCACCTCCACTTCGCCTGCCAGCTGAGTGGCATTGCCGAGAATGACGTGGTCTTTGAGGATGCAATCGTGCGCCGTGTGTGAGTAAGCCATTAACAGGCAGCCACTTCCGACTTTGGTGAAGCCTTTGGAGGCTGTGCCGCGATTGACTGTGGCGCACTCACGGATGGTGGTGTTGTCGCCAATTTCGCAGATGGTGTCTTCGCCTTGAAATTTCAAATCCTGCGGGATGCCCGCCACGACTGCTCCGGGAAATATCCGGCAGTTTTTGCCAATACGCGCACCTTCGAGGATAACGGCGTTGGGATAAATATACGTGCCATCGCCGATGACGACATTTTTGTCGATTGTGGCAAACGAACTGATGGTCACATTCGCGCCAATAATGGCATCCGGATGTACCGATGTAAACTCGTGTTTCATTTATTTTTAATTATTTGAGCCATAAATTCTGCTTCACAAACCAACTTTTCGCCCACGAAAGCATAGCCTTTCATGTAGGCAATGCCGCGGCGAAGTTCGGTGATAAATTTCAGGTGGAACACCAATGTGTCGCCCGGAACAACTTTTTGCCGAAACTTAACGGCATCGATTTTCATAAAATAGGTAGAATAATGTTCGGGGTCTTCAACGGAGTTAAGTACCAGCAAACCACCCACTTGCGCCATCGACTCGACCAGCAAAACGCCTGGCATAACGGGTTCATGCGGGAAGTGACCCTGGAAAAATGGTTCGTTGAACGACACATTTTTCACACCCACGATATGATTAGAGCTTATTTCGATGATTTTTTCGACTAACAGAAACGGATAGCGGTGCGGCAACAGCTCTTTGATGCGGTTGATGTCCATCAGCGGAGCCACATTGGGGTCGTAAAGGGGTGCCTGCACCTCATTTTGCTTGATGTCTTTCCTTATTTGCCGCGCCAATTTCGTATTAATCGTATGTCCGGGGCAAGTGGCAATGACACGTCCGCGTAAAGGCTTGCCAATCAATGCCATATCGCCAATAATATCCAACAGTTTGTGACGGGCAGGCTCGTTGGGAAACACCAAGTCTTTGTGCTGAATATAGCCCAACCGTGTAGCATCCTGATGTGCAACGTTCAGTTTATCAGCCAGTTGGTCGAAGCGTTCCTGCGTGATTTGACGTTCGTAAATCACAATCGCGTTGTCCATATCGCCACCCTTAATCAGGTTGTTTTCCAGCAACGGCTCTATTTCGCGTACAAAAACGAACGTGCGACTTGCCGCAATCTCTTCCTTAAAATCCTCCAAATTGTCAAGCGTGGCAAATTGACTGTCCAAAATATCCGAATCAAAAGCAATGAGGCTCGTAACAACGAATTTGTCGTCCGGAACCAGCACTACAGACGCTCCGGTTTCCTCATCTTTGACTTCGATTTTGCTTTTTACAATGTAATAGTCGCGGTCGGCGGCTTGCTCAATAACTCCAACTCGCTCAATTTCATTGACATACTGAATAGCACTCCCATCCAAAATAGGCACTTCGGGCGCATCCACTTCAATCAGGCAGTTGTCCACCTGCATCCCATAAAGGGCAGCAAGAGCGTGTTCTACAGTACCAACAGATACCTCTCCCTTAGAAAGCACGGTGCCACGCGTGGTGTTACCCACATTTTCAGCCACCGCATCAATAACGGGCTGCTCCTCCAAGTCGATACGTTGAAACTTGTAGCCATGATTTTCCGGCGCTGGCTTAAACGTAATGTTGATTTGTAGCCCCGTGTGCAGTCCTTTGCCGCTTAAAGAAAAACTCTCCTTTAATGTATGTTGTTTCATTTCGTTTGTTTTTTTGAAATAACTCGGCAAAGGTCGGTATATTTTTTGATTTAAGCAAATTTTTACTAACTTTGCGACCAAATTTTGTAAAAAAATGTATGGAAGATATTTTGATAAAGTACGATGGTGTTGAAATTTGTCGCGGAGAGCAGCCTATTCTTCGGGATGTAACTTTTGAGGTGTTGCGAGGTGAATTTCTGTATATCGTGGGCAAAGTGGGTGCGGGCAAAAGCACGCTCCTGAAGACGTTTTACGGTGAATTGCCGATTGAGGAGGGCTATGCAAAAATTTTCAACTACAATTTGACCAGGATGAAAAACCGCTATGTCCCGATGTTGCGGCGAAAAATCGGCATTGTGTTTCAAGATTTTCAACTGCTGACCGACCGCTCGGTGCATGATAATCTGCAATTTGTGTTGCGCGCAACGGGTTGGAAAGACAAGTCGCAGATGGAACAGCGCATCAAGGAGGTGCTAACTCAGGTGGATATGAACAACAAAGGCTACAAAATGCCGCACGAACTATCCGGAGGCGAACAACAACGCATCGTGATTGCACGCGCGCTCCTCAATTCTCCCAAAATCATTCTGGCAGATGAGCCAACCGGCAATTTAGACATGGAGTCCGGATACCATATCGTGCAACTATTGCACAATATTTGCAACACGCAAGGAACGACGGTGATTATGACCACGCACAACCAACAAGTGGTGAAGGCATATCCCGCCAAAGTGATGAAGTGCGAACATGGGCAGTTTCTTAATGCGAGATAATGTGGTTGCGTTGATGTTTTTGAGCGGTGGCGCGAAAATCATGGTACAGACGTGGCGCGCCACGTCTCTACTGCTTCACAGCTATCCACAGCTCTGCACCGCTGGCACTGTCAGCATTTATTGCATCGCAGACAAAAAATCTTGCACCTTAATGATTGATGTTTTTCCAATTTTCTTTATGTCAAGTAAATCGCTATCGCCGGTTAATAGAAAATGGGCTTTTAAGAAGGCTAATCCACAAGTTAGTGTCAAGTATAACTCGCACCTTTTTATTTATTAGCCACATACATTTCGTGTCTTACCGATTCAACCTCTGCCGTGATTTCTTCCATACTAAGAGGTGCCTCAGTAATTTCGTCCCGAAAGGAGCCAATGAGATTTAGCAGGCTTTTCTCTTTTTTCTGTACCCGTCTTTCATTTTCTATTGAAATCAAATTCAATGTTTCAAGGTCTTTCAATAGAGCAAATGCTTGAGGGTTGAGAATATTTACGCTTATTGTATTCATAACTTATGTATTTTTTTAACGATGCCGCAAAGGTACGAAAAAATATTGAACTTTGAATTTTGTCTGAACCGGGATTTTTACAAGATTAAGAAGATTATCACGATTATAAATTGTCTGAATCAGGATTTTCAGGATGAAAGGATTGGCAGGGTTTTCAATAATCCTGCCAATCCTTTTGTCATGGTACAGACGTGGCGCGCCACGTCTCTACTGCTATTTTGTCTGAACTGTGATTTTCGTATGATTTTATTGATTTTTAGGTGTAATGGACAAAATTCAGGCTAAAAAAGAGCCGTTTGTTTCAAGTGGACAAAATTCAGGCTAAATATTTTTGAGGATGAATAAATCCTGATCAACTATTCATATCTTTGCATGGTCAAATGAAACGGAAACAAGCTCTGCTGGGGAGCAACTTGTCAGGGATAGTTTGACAGGCTGACGAAAAAGTCAGAGAAGGGATTATCACAATAGATAATTCCTTCGACTTTTTAGAAGCCTTTTATACCTTGAAAAACCCATCTATATACTTCATTTTACGTTCTTTAGATAAGCCATTGTGGTTTCTGAGTTTGTTTTTCAAGTCAAATTTTCAGCCGTTTTTCTTGGTCGTTTTCGACCAGCAATAAATGCAAATTTTTTACTCATAACTTTAAATGCTTGCAAATATATGTATTTCAATTAGTTATCACCACTTCTAGCCTGAATTTTGTCCATTAGCCCGATTTTTATGATTGCTTTTAATCATACAAATCAATAAAATCATCTTAAAATCACAGTTCAGATTATTTTTTCACCACCTTCAAAGTCTGCTCACCTACCTTCAGCAGATAAATGCCGTTCGGATAGGCTGACAAATCTATGCGGCTTTCATTGGTGCGGTGTAGTAATATCCCGATGTGGTTATATACCTTCACCTCTGCGCCGTTGGCGTTTTTGATGTGCACCACGTCTGTCGTTGGGTTGGGGTACAGTTGCAATTTGTCGGTAACCGTTTCTATGGCGGTGGATGTTGCTGTCCACTTGGCATAGAGTGTGGTGTTGGACGTAATTGGGTCGCTGCTGAACCACTCTACTTGGCAATCTATATCGTAGAACCAACCTCCGAAAGTGTAACCTGCTCGTGTTGGGTCTGCGGGTTTGCTTATGCTTACCGATGCGCCGCTATAGACTGTTAAGGCTACCGTGTAGCCGACGCGCGAGTTGAACGTTACGGTGTAAGGAGTTGGCGGTGTAACGCTGTTCCTCGTCCACTGTGCTGTAAGTGTTATATGGGTCGTTATCGGAGTGTAAAAATTGAATGTTGCATTGCCATAGTTCCAACCTGCAAAGGTGTAGCCTGTGCGGGTTGGGTCTGCAGGTTTGCTTACCGTTGCGCCGCTATTGACTGTTTTTGAGGCTACCGAGCTGCCGCCGTTGGTGTTGAACGTTACGGTGTAGGCGGTGGGAGTTGGTCCCGGGTCTACGGGTCCTGTCCTGGCATTCACAGTCAAGGTGCGAGTTACCGGAACCACAGTGTACCTACCTGTAACTCCCTCTACCGTTGCTGTGATGTGAGCCGTACCTGCTTTGTGAATGTAAACAGTATTGCCTGCAGTACTTGCCACATCTTGATTGTCGCTGGTATAGGTGATAGACCACCCTCTGTCTGTCGCATACGGTAAATTAAAATATGAAACTTCACCGTAGGTAACCGTTGTATCATTTTTCCAAAAATCAATGGTTCCTGCATTGCCTTTGTTTACAGTCAAGGTGCGAGTTACCGGAGCCACGGCAGTGTAATTGACTGTATCCACATTCGTTACCGTTGCTGTGATGAGAGTCGTACCTGCTTTGTTAATGGAAACATAACTGCCTGAAGTACTTGCCACATCTTCATTGTCGCTGGTATAGGTGATAAACTGCCCCTGCCCCTCGATATAGTGATAGTGCGGTAATTGTAACCCCCCAACTTCGCCGTAGGTAATTGTTGTATCATTTTCCCAAAAATCAATGGTTCCTGCATCGATTTTGTTCACAGTCACAGTGCGAGTTACCGGAGCCACGGCAGTGTAATAGGCTGTATCCGCCGCTACCGTTGCTGTGATACGAGCCGTACCTGCTTTGTTAATGGAAACATAACTGCCTGAAGAACTTACCACATCGTCATTGTCGCTGGTATAGGTGATAGACTGCCACTTGTCTGTATAATACGGTAAGTTTAAATATGAAACTTCGCCGTAGGTAAACGTTGTATCATTTTCCCAAAAGTCAATGACTCCTGCATCGATTTTGTTTACAGTCAGGGTACGAATTACCGTATCCACGGCAGTGTAATTCTCATTTTCCGCTACCGTTGCTGTGATGCGAGTCGCACCTGCTTTGTTAATGTAAATGCGACCCCAATTGCAACTTGCCACATCTTCGTTGTCGCTGGTATAGGTGATAGACCGCCCCTTGTCTGTCGTGTTCGGTAAGTATAAATATGAAACTTCGCCGTAGGTAACCGTTGTATCATTTTCCCAAAAATCAATAACTCCTGCATCTATTTTGTTCACAGTCACGGTGCGAGTTACCGGAACCACGGCATTGTAATTGGCTGTATCCACTTCTACCGTTGCTGTGATGTGAGCCGTACCTGCTTTGTGAATGGAAACCCAACTGCCTGAACTTGCCACATCTTCATTGTCGCTGGTATATGTGATATACCGCCCCTTGTCTGTTGTGTTCGGTAATAAGTATAAATATGAAACTTCTCCGTAGGTAAACGTTGTATCATTTTCCCAAAAATCAATGACTCCTGCATTGGCTTTCTTTACTGTCAATGTCCCGTTCTGATAGGAGAACTGGTAATTACCAGCCTCAGCCGCATGATACCACAAATGTTCTATGTCATAGTTGCCTACATTGCTGCCTGAATAAACAGAACAACCAAATGTTGGCAATGAGGTCAATACATCTTCTGTTTCACCATTCAGAAAGCCGGAATATCGGTATGTAAATGATGTTGGCTTATCATCGCCGTAAAACATTGAGGTGTCATTGGCGGTAATTGTTACAGTGGCTTTGTCGATGTCTAATGCGCGAGTGAACGTTGCCGCACCACCGGTTTGAGATGCCGTAATAGAAACAGAGCCTGCCTTGTGTATTGTTGCCGTTGTTCCCGAAATTGATACTATATCATTAGCACTGCTAATAAAGGTAATTGGGTCTGATACTGTACTGGTGGCAACCAATTCAAACGGCGCATCGCCATACATTTTCGTTGGCAACTCAGCAAAAGTAATCGCTGAACTGTTCGAATTAACAGTCAAATAACGTGTTACCGATGTAGCGGCATTGTAATTAGCATCACCTGCCTGCGTAGCCGTAATTTGAGCCGTTCCCGCGCCGACTATGTGCACATGATTATCCGTAACGGTAGCCACAGATGTGTTGTCGGAAGCATAAACAATCGTCAATCCCCTATTGGTCGTGTCCGGCAAATCAAAATCGGCATCGCCGAAAGTTTTTGATATGTTGCCCGAAGCAATGGTTTGATTGGCTTGATTGACAGTCAATGTATTCGTTACCGGTGTGGCTGCTGCGTAATTGGTGTTACCTGCCTGCGTAGCCGTAATTTGAGCCGTTCCCGCGCCGGTTATATGCACATGATTACCCGTAACGGTAGCCACAGATTCATTGTCGGAAGTATAAGCAATCGTCAATCCCCTGTTGGTCGTGGACCGCAAATCAAAATCGGCATCGCCATAAGTTTTTGATGGGATGTTGCTCCAAGTAATGGTCTGATTGGTTTGATTGACCGTCAATGTGCGGGTTACCGGCGCGGCGGCCGCGTAATTGATATTACTTGCCTGATTAACAGTAATTTCCGTTTGCCCTGCACCCGTGATAGTTACTATATTGCCCGAAATAGTAGCCACAGCTTCGTTACTGCTGGTAAAGACCAGTGACACAGGCGATGAACTTGTGGCTGTCAAACTAAATTTAGCATCGCCGTAAGTCTTGACCGGCAGTGCATTAAAAATGATGATTGGCGTTAGCTTCCATTTTGCCGTGAGTGTGAGATTGGTGGTTACAGGAGTGTCGAAGTCATACTCTGTTTCGCCGTTGTACCAGCCTTCAAAAGTGTAGCCATCGCGGTTGGGTTTAGCCGGTTCGGTGGCGGTTGCGTCCGGATTTATTATTTGTCGGTCTATTCCGTTTATACTATCGCCGGTAAATGTTACTGCATAAACTCCGCGTAATATAGTTATCGCGTATGTTCCTTGTTCTCCATCTTCGGCTGCAACATGAATGGGGAATGTATTTACGCCATAATTCAAACTGAATATTCCGGTATCGCTTACCGCAACCACATCATTAGGCAATGCAACATTGGCTGCAATATGAGCGTTATCTGTTTCATAGGGTACGGTGAGTAAATAGTTGGTTATGTCCGTATCGAACGCAGGCGAAAGACCATACCCGTCCACAGAGAGGCTGCTTAGCGAACCGGAAGCGACAATCTCTTGAAAGCTTTTCCAACCGAACGCTGATTTATAACTTGATACTGTGCCTATCGGTACGACCAGCGTTGCAGAAAATACAGTTCCAACAATGTAAGACTCCAACCCCAAAGGCGTAGTCCACCCAACTTTTACGTTTTGCAAATTGGAGCAACCTGCAAAAGCATCCCGTTCAATGCTTGTCACGCTGGTAGGAATGGTAATGGCAGTAAGACCGCTGCAACCTTCAAAAGCAGTACTTGCAATGCGTGTCACGCTGATAGGAATGGTCACGGAAGTAAGACCGCTGCAACCGCGAAAAGCGCCATCTCCAATGATTGTAACGCTGTTAGGTATGGTCACGGAGGTAAGACCTGTGCAACCGTAAAAAGCCTGATATTCAATGCTTGTAACGCTGTTAGGAATGGTAAAAGCACCTTGCTTTCCCGCAGGATATGCAGATAAAGTGGTCTTGTTTTTATTGTAAAGCACTCCATCTACTGATGAACTGTATTGCGTATTGGCTTCATCCACATCAATAGCAGTAAGACCGGTGCAACCGGAAAAAACAGAAATATTAATGCGTGTAACGCTGTTAGGAATGGTCACGGAAGTAAGACCGGTGCCTTTAAAAGCACTACTCTCAATGCTTGTAACGCTGTTAGGAATGGTCACGGAAGTAAGACCGGTGCAACCTGAAAAAGCAAAAGATCCAATGCTTGTAACGTTGTTGGGAATGGTCACGGAAGTAAGACCGGTGCAACCTAAGAAAGCATAAGCTCTAATGATTGTAACGCTGTTAGGAATGGTCACGGAAGTAAGACCGGTGCAACCGGAAAAAGTATTCTGCCCAATGCTTGTAACGCTGTTACCAATGCTAACGGAGGTAATGTTAAGTCTGTAAACATACCACGGACTGGAATCAGTGATATAGGCGTAATTTCCCATAGCTCCACTTCCGCTAATAGTAAGCGTTTTAGTGGTGGTATTGAGATACCAATTGCAGTCACCGGTTGTGCCGGCGTAATCCGCAAACGCTGCATTTGTACCGCACAAGGCGGCGATGATAAGAATGAATAACTTTTTCATAATTTTTATTTTTAATTATTTTTTACAATTTCTTCTAATACAAATAACTTGTTCCCTCTCCTTAGCGACTGAAAACCGCCTGGCGGCTGTCGGTAAGGTAATTTTAAGTTTGCCCCAATCTTATACCATTTCGCTTTCATGCAGACTACATCGTGCAACCTCAGACTGCCAAAGTCAGTTAGTGTTGCCGCATCTGTTTCTTCTTCTATTCCGTAACTTTGATAGTATGCCGTAGCCTTGTAATTTTTTTCACTTGGGATAAACGTTGGCTTCTGCGTGATTTTTCCAATGTAGTCAATGTTTTTTACACCTCCGGCAACAATAATATCACCAACATTGACATCTTTGAGATTTTTAACATAAAGCTTTCCTTTATACGGTGAGCCCTCGCCATGCCTCCCACCAACAGCACCGCCCCACACAAACGGGAAACGACTAAAGACATCTAACATGTCCTCTCTGAAATACTCTTTACAACCAATTCTCCAATAATTCATTTTAACCTCCTTTTTTTTATTTATACTTTTAACCTAAAAAATCACGCCGCAAAGGTACGGCATAATTATCTGATAATCAGTATTGTTTTGTATCTATTTTGTTACACATCTGTATCTGTTTTGTTACACTCTTCGGATTGATTGGAAAATTGGTGGGAGAAATATTGGAAAAAATCGTGATTCAAAATGACCGAGAGATTGTATAAATCGTGAACTTCTATCAGTCCGTTATAGCAGAAGCGATACCATTTTTGCCGCTGCCAATGCAATGCCTGACACAGCCAAGATACAGTTCTACCTTCGACTACTAATCGCTCCTGAATAATTTTTGCTATTTGTACATTTTCTGACATAAAAAAACGTGAATCTGTCGTTATGAATTGCTAATTTTTGTCAGTGGCTCTTCCAAATGCCTTGTAATCAAATAAGCACGACAGTCCACGCCCGCAAGCGTGAACTTTCGCAACTTATCCTCGATTACAGTAAAAACTTGGAAGATTTCCTGACAAGAGAATAATCGCTATAAGTTTAAATTGCTTTATATCAACATTTTATCTTTTATATTTATGAATTTTTATTATTATTTATGAATGCGAAGAAAATCAACATTTCGCTCTTTCTTCTTTTATTATATCAACTATTTCGTTGTTCGAAACGCCGGTCTTAAGCCCTTTGATTGCATCAAAAGGAGATTTTTTTTCATTATACGCAATGATACGAAACATAATTCCGTTACTTTTTTTTACAACAACTTCTTCGTTTAAGACTACAGCCATAATTATATTTGCATCAATGACAATTTCCATTATCTCGTATTTTTTTTATGCCGCAAAGTTACAACAAATTTTTCAAAGGAAGGAACTTTTTTTGAAACAGTATCACATCTTTTTCAACCACACAACTCATAACTCATAACTATTTTGTACCTTTGCGCCAAAAATGATAATGATATGGAAGTAGTTGCAACAGAAACTCTGAAAAAAAGAAAAGCATCTCCGACAATGGATGTTTTACATGAAATTTACCGTCTCCCTATATCGGAGCGGATGTATATAGTGGAGCGCACGATACACTCTGTCCGCGCTGAAGATAGTGTCCATTCATTGGAAAAAGCGGTTAATTTGATGGCTGATGAGTATCGAACAAATAAAGAATTGACCGCATTTACCCACTTAGATAATGCCGATTTCCATGAAACAAGGTGAAATATGGCTGGTAAACTTAGACCCAACTGTGGGGGCAGAGATGAGAAAGGTGCGCCCCGCGTTGGTTGTGAGTGCCAATTCTTTCGGAAAACTACCCCTGAAAGTAATTGTTCCTATTACCGATTGGAAAGACCATTATGCCGTTGCTCCGTGGATGCAACAGATAACCCCGGATAGCACAAACGGGTTAAGCAAAAAGTCTTCTATAGATTGCTTTCAAGTGCGATGTGTGGCAGAAGAACGTTTGTGTAAAATGTTAGGGCATATCACAACTTATGAGCTGGAACAAGTCATAGACAAAATAACGAAAGTTGTTGGGTATAACTAAGTGTACATTGCTCATTTTGAGGGGTGTAAACAGTATGTAACATATATCAATAATTTCAAATTATGCCGCAAAGTTACAACAAATATTTCAAAACACCGTTTTTCCTTTTCCTTTTTCTTTCACTTTGTTGCTTTGACCGGTGCAGGGCTTTTTGCTTTTTCCTTTGCCAACTTCTTCTCTAACTTCTTAATCTCGTTTTCCTGGTTTTGAATCAGTGTCAGCAGCGAATTAAGCTCCTCATTTTCAACTCCTTCCGGAAACTCCTCGTGCACGCGGCTGATGAAATCGCTCAGCACATTCATGTAGTTGTTGAACGCATCGTAGGCGTTGTCGTAGGGGCTGAACACGCTCGGACCGGAGAAATGTTTGGTGCTCATGAAGTGAAAATGGTCGGCGGCTTGCAGGTTGTTCCAGTCCTGCAAAATGCGGCGATTGGTCACCAGATGCACTTTTTCGGAGATTGCTTGCAGTTTGGCGGCGGCTTCGTTTTGCAACACATTGCCCAACCACGCGCTGATGTCCTTGTCCGCACCCGCCCACGAGCAAGGGTAAGGCACCGCCAATTCTTGCACCGATTTCAGGCGTGTCACCACCTCCGAAGGCGTTGAAAACGTGATACCCTGCGCCAAAGCAAAGCGCGACATGGCTTTGAAGAAGTCGAAAATACCCGTTGAGGCAGGTTGCAGACTGCCAAGCACATCATAATTCAAAAACAGATTGATGACCTGCTCCTCTTTGGGCGTATCCACAAGCCAGCGCACAAATTTGTCGGCAACCAGGGGATATTCGTCCCAGTCGTAGCTCGAAAAACGGTACGAAATGTCGTCGCAGAACTTCCGGTTGCGCGTCAGCAGTCGCAATTTGGGTGCCGAAGCCGAAGCATAGAGGTAATTAGGGCTTCTCCAGCCCAGCACATGCTTCGCGCCTTCCATCAGCATGGCTTTGAAGCCCAGAGCCAGCACCTGTGGAGCAATGTCGTCCGAATAAAGCAACTCGGTGTTGCTAAACACGGTGGGCTGCTGCCCAAACAGCAACTCAATCTTTTCAGAATGGGCTTTCACCTGCCGCTCAAACTCCTCAGGGTCGTTCAACGAAGCCAGCGAATAGTCATAAGGCGTTGCCAAAAACTCGACACAGCCCGTCTGAGCCAACTCTTTGTACTGGTCAATGACCTCCGGCACATAGATTTCCATCTGTTCGAGAACCAATCCCGAAATGGCAAACGACACCCGAAATTTGCCTTTGTGCGCCTTAATCAGGTCGAGCAACAGCGCATTAGCCGGCAAATAAGTCCGCTCAGCCACCCCCCGAATAACATCCTCATTGGCAAAATCATCATAATAATAATGGTCGGAACCAATATCAAAAAATCGGTACCGCTTCAGCCGAAACGGCTGGTGCACTTGAAAAGTAAGACAAATTGTTTTCATATTATTTTTTATTTATTAATTTCTTATTAAAGGTTTTCATTTTCAGCATCATTCAAATAGTCATAAAAATAATTCTGGATAACGTGTTTTTCCAATTCCTTTTGTCGGAAATCAAACCAATTTTCCCTGTATTTGGAATTGTGAATCACATTGTTGAAATTGGCAAACGGTTTACGACCGTTTAATGCCTGTATCAATCTATTTTTCTCACTGCCATTGGGGAGTTGCTCAACAAAATTCTCCATAATCACAAATGATTCACTGGATTCAAGCGGTTCAATTTTAGTGCATTTATCCCACTTATCGTGATTCAGATTGAAAGGACTATCTTCATCGGATTCTTCATCTTCATCATCGTCAAATACCATTTCGCGCAATAAACTTTGAGGGATATCTTCCATTTCTAACGTATCCGGATTGAAAAAGCACACGAAGCCTGCGCTCAAACTATCCGCCATTTGTTTAACAATGTCCCGATATTTTTCGGGCAACTTTTCTTTGAAATCGTAATCATTTTGTTCGATTTCCTCTTCTACAAACTCCTCTTGCATAAACCGGAGGAGCGTAGCTAATTTTCCCTCGTCATCCTTGATGGAATGCAAAAGAGGAAGAATTTCATCTAATAACTGTTGTGCGTTCATAAATGTTTATTTTATAGTTTTTTATTGTGAATATTTTTTTGTTGGAAGATGCTCATTTTTCAATTACTTTTATTTTTGTAATAGTAGCAACCGGAGTTTCCACGCCATAGAAAAGTTCGTTTGAACTATAGCCCATAAATTCAACATATTTCGTAATCAAATCGTAAATTCGTTGCACATAGTCCATATAAATTTCGCCGGAACGGTTAAAACAAAGTGGCTCTTGGTGGGCAATTCTATTTCTGAATAATCGAATTTTATCCAAGTCATTATAGATTTCTTTCTGATTCAGCCCGCGTGTTTTATTTGGAAATATTTGCAAAAGAGTTTTCCCTGCATTTTTATAGCAAGTTTGTGAAAACATATATGTCCATGCCCCCAAACTTAATGAAGCAACCAATTTATCATGGCTATAGGTATTGCTGTTAACTAATTTATCTCTTTCTTTAAATATCTGTTTCTGATAATCCTCAAGAAATCCACTTTGTGACTGGGTTTGCAACCAGTCGCAATCGGACAAGCAAATTTTATAGTGCTCATCAATAGCATTTCTCAAAACGACCTCAAAAATAGATAAAACGCCATAAAATTTTTGACAAAGTTCAATATTATACCTGTACAATATCAGAGCCTTGTTCTCATCCTGATTACAAGAGGCTCTGTACCTGTCTAATCGTGGCTTGGATAAAGCCTTTTCATACTCATTATACGTCATTTTCATGTCAATTATGTTAAAAATTATTAAATATTAGAAGTTTTCCTCGAAAACACTTGCGAGTGTAAAAAAAACATCTTACCTTTGCTGCGTAATACCCCGTTGTCCCTGTTAGTCATAACATACTTCGGGGTTAATGTTTTTAAAATCCATCCCTCTCTCCATCTTATCAAAATCCGAAACAATCCCCCGTAAAGGTTATCAGCAGTTGTTTCCAAAATGGAAATAACTGAATTATGTATCAAAAAAGTCTTCTCTTTTGTCATTTTTTTATCAATTGATTGTAAATTTTTCTCACTTTCAACCCTGCCTTCTCCCAAGTAATCTGGTCAACTTCATTCTTCCCCTCCACCTTCAAATATTCATACATCGCGGGATAGGTGATGATGGAATACATCGCGTCTGCCATCGCGTCGATGTCCCAGTAGTCGGTTTTGATGGCTTTTTCCAAGATTTCGGCACAGCCCGACTGCTTGGATATGATGGTGGGCACGCCGCATTGCATCGCTTCGAGGGGCGAGATGCCGAAAGGCTCTGACACAGAGGGCATTACATACACGTCGCTGGATTTCAACACCTCATACACCTGCGTGCCTTTCATAAATCCGGTGAAGTGGAAGCGGTCGGAAATGCCTCGCCTGGCAGCCAAACGAATCATCTGGTTCATCATATCGCCGTTGCCAGCCATCACGAAACGCACATTTTTTGTCTTCGACAGCACGCGCGCGGCGGCTTCCACAAAATATTCGGGTCCTTTTTGCATCGTGATGCGCCCCAAAAATGTTACGACCTTGTCTTTGGTGCCTTTTTTCGACTGGATGGCAGTGATGGTCGGACTCATCGGCTCCACCGCATTGTGCACCGTGGTCACCTTGCGCGGGTCTTGGTGATATTTTTCGATCACCGTGTTGCGCGTCAGATTGCTCACCGTAATGATATGGTCGGCATGGTCCATCCCGTCTTTTTCGATGCCGTAAACGGTGGGGTTGACGTTTCCGCGACTGCGGTCGAAATCCGTCGCGTGCACATGCACCACCAGCGGCTTGCCGGTAACCTGCTTCGAGTGAATCCCCGCCGGATAGGTGAGCCAGTCGTGCGAATGAATCACGTCGCAGGGTAGCGTGCGGGCAATCACGCCCGCCACAACTGAATAGTTATTGATTTCGTCCAACAGATTGTCGGGATAGCGACCGGAAAAGCCGATGCAGCCTAACTCATTGGGATTCATGTAGTTAAAATCGGCATAGATATGGTCGCGCAGGTCAAAATACAACTGCGGCTTCATGAACTTGCCAACGCGCTCGTTCACAAACTCCATATCCACATCACGCCAAGCCACAGGCGTGTTGCACATACCAATCAGGCGCAGAAAACTCGTGTCCTCATCGCCCCAAGGCTTCGGCATCACAAACGTGATGTCCATGTCGGGCTGCAACGACATCCCCTTAGTCAGCCCATAACTCGCTGTCCCCAGCCCCCCCAAAATATGCGGCGGGAACTCCCAGCCATACATTAATGCTTTCATATCTTCAACCGATTTTATTTGTCAATCCTGCAAATCCTGATTCAGACATTATCAATTTCAAAACCCTCAACACCGCCGACACATTCATTGCAAACGAAATCGCACCGCGGCTTTGGAACGGCGGATTGCCGTCGTACAGTTCGGAGAGCGAGCTGATGCAGTGGGTGCTCATGTCCTCTTCTAAGCCTATCAGCATGCGCTCTGCAAAGGCTACGCCGCCTGTTTGGTACATTTTCAGGTAGGCTTCCAAGTAAAATCCCAGTAGCCAGGGCCATGCTGAGCCTTGATGGGCTGCCAAATTGCGCTCGTAAAGCGACCCCACACAATAGGGTCTGTAGCCTCCGCTGTTTGGGCTTAGCGAGCGGATGCCTTTCGGGGTCAGCAATTCCTTTGTCACGAAGTTCAAAACGGAGCGTTTTTGCGTGCGGTTGAGCGGCGAATAGTCCAGGGCGACCGCAAAAAGCATGTTGGGGCGCACGCTCAAATCAGCGTAACCGCCATTCACATGGTCATACAGATAGCCGTGGGGGTTTATAAACGTTGCAAGAAACGCGATTGCCGTGTTGGCAGCGGCATCCTCTATTGCCGCAATTTGTTTGGCATTCGTCTTCTTTAACCTCAGCAGTTCTGATGTGAACTTCAAAGCATTGTACCACAGCGCATTAAACTCAACAATATAGCCCGTGCGTGGCACAATGAGATGACCATCCACAGACGAATTCATCCATGTGATGGCGGTGTACAGACCGCCATCGGCAAACAACAATCCGCGATGGTCTAACTTCAAATTCGGATGTTTGTTGGCGCGAACATAAGCAATAATTTCGTGCACCAGAGCACCGTAGCGCGTGTTGCACTGCCCCAAAGAGGTGTCTTTTGCATACTGCTGAATTGCCCAAATCGCCCACAAGAGTATATCAGGCTGGTCAATTTCTTGAATCACCTTGTCCGGCGTGCCGTCGTGCATAAAATTTCGCAATGCAGGAATGGCGGTGTCCATCAACTTTTCAAACCGCACGGGGTCGTCAATCGCCAGCGAGCAGCCGGGCATGGCAATGAAGAGGTCGCGCGCGCGTACCTTAAACCATGGATAGCCTGCCAAAAGATAGGCATCGTTTTCGGTGGGGCGGTAATAAAACTGCTGTGCCGAATTTTTCAAACAGTTGTAAAAACTTGTTCGAGGTGTGCGTGTGGTCGATTCTTCATCGTATTTTTTTTGAATGAGCATCGGGTCAATAAACGTGTCGCCGCCCGCAAAGTAGATGGACTCGCCCTTTTCGATGGTCATTTCAAAATGCCCTGGCACGTACAAATCCTCCGAATATGCCAGCCCATTGTCGCGCGCCTTGAAATATTCAATGTCATTCCACCAACCGGGCTGAAAAACGAACTCCACAGGCTTGCTAAACTGCATGTGAAGTTCGGGATAACCGTCATACATACAGGTTTTTATGCCATTCGCCACCTCCGTGTAGTTGCGATTAGCCACCGGATTTTCGTACGTCAGTTCGTTCATGTTGCGAAACGCCAAAAACGGGCGCAACTGCAAAGTCGTGGGCGAATGGGCATCCAGCAGGGTGTATTTTATCAAAATGCGATTTTCATACGCGGCAAACACCTTTTCCTTCGACATAATCACGCCCCCAACGCGGTAAATCGTCTTTGGGATGCTCTCAAACTCAAATTCGCGCACATATTTATTACCGTTGGGGCTAAAATTGTTATCCCCATGCTGATGCACGCCGAGGTTGAACGCCGCCCCGTGCTGAATCACGGTTTCGTCCAGCGACGACAGCAACACATGATTGTCGTCGTCTACATTGGGCACAGGGCAGACCAGCAACCCGTGATACTTCCGCGTATTGCAGTCCACAATGGTCGTGGAATGGTAGGCACCCACGCGGTTGGTGCGCAAAATCTCGCGATGCAACGACTCTTCCAAATTGATGAGCAACGTCTTGTCAAACTTAAGGTACCCCATAACAATTCTAAAAAAATATTTAATAATTCGGGGCGAAAGGTACGATTTTTTTTAATACAAAACAAGGAAAAACAAATATTTTGTGGTTATATGCAAAATTCGTGGACTGTACTGGGCTCGAACCAGTGACCTCTGCCTTGTCGAGGCAGCACTCTAAACCAACTGAGCTAACAATCCCTAACAAAAGCACCTACGAATTGCTCCATAAGTGCCTGCTGTGCAATGTGTGGTCCCACTTGGACTTGAACCAAGGACCTACCGATTATGAGTCGGGTGCTCTAACCGACTGAGCTATAGGACCGGGCTTTGAAAAGCGACCGCAAAGGTAAGCAATAAATTTGAAATAGCGAGCACAAAAACTCAAAAAAATCATTTTCTTGCAAAAAAAGACTACTTTTGCAGAAAAATAGTTGCCATGTTATTGCTCCACGCGTGTTGTGCCCCTTGCTCAGCAGCCATCCTTGAGTGGTTGCAAGCTAATCGTATGCCCGTCACCCTGTTTTTTTTCAACCCCAACATCGCCCCGCAAACCGAATACGAACGGCGCAAAAACGAGCTGAAACGCCACGCACAAGCCTTAGACATTGATTTTATCGACGGCGATTACGACCACACACAATGGCTCAATGCCGTCGAAGGCTTGGAAAACGAACCCGAACGCGGCAGTCGCTGCCTGGAATGTTTCAAACTTCGCCTCCGAGCAACAGCAGAACTGGCTGACACAAAAGGATTTACGCAAATAGCCACCACCCTCGCCGCATCGCGTTGGAAAAGTTTGGAACAAATAGAAGCAGCCGGACGGTGGGCAGCAGAGCCGTTCCCAAACATAACCTTTTGGGCAAAAAATTGGCGCAAAGACGGTCTAAGCGAACGACGGCGCATCCTGCTACAAGAAAACGATTTCTACAATCAAACCTATTGCGGCTGCGAATTCTCAAGGAGGGCATCTCAAAAATAAAATTGTATCTGCGTGGTGATCATTTGAAAAATTTTTATTACTTTTGTAGAAAAATTACAACAGAATGAAACATTTGTTCAATTTCTTGATTGCATTGTGCACGTTTGCACAGACGTTTGCAGCCCCCGCAGACAGCACCCAAATCAGTTTGCTGACCGTTTTGCCGCGTGCAGATGCGGTTTATACGGTTTACGGACACACGGCTTTGCGTGTTTTGGATTTAGCACAAGGCACGGATATTGTTTATAATTGGGGTATGTTCAATTTCGATGCGCCGAATTTCACCGTGCGTTTTGTTCAGGGGAAAACGGACTATTCGTTGGGCGCAACATCCTACGACCGGTTTATATTCAGCTATGCGCGGGATAATGCGACGATTGTGGAGCAGATGCTGACGTTTTCGCCCGAAGGAAAAATCGGCTTGCTGAATGCAATCGAAGAAAATTATCGCCCCGAAAATCGGGTCTATCGCTATAGTTATGTGTTCGACAACTGCACCACACGCCCTCGTGACTTGATTGAGCAGTTTGGACCGGAAAATTTGACTTACAAAGAATCGCCCATCGGCATGACTCTCCGAAAACAAATTCAGGACTGCACCAAAAGCCAACCTCTGATGGCGTTTGGCATTGATTTGCTGCTGGGAAGCGGGATAGATTCGCTCGTGTTGCCGCGCACGGTCACTTTTTTGCCGCTGCGGTTGAAAGAGGCGGTGAATGCTCCGGCGCAAGCAGTTATCGGTCAGTTACCAGTTGCCAGTTACCAGTTACCAGTTACCAATCACCAATTGCCACTGTTTTGGGTAATTGGTAATTGGTCATTGGTAATTGTCTTGTTGGTTTGCATTTTCTTTTTGCCTTGCTGGGCGATTTCTCCGCTCTATTTGGCGGTGGCATTGGTGGGGTGTTTGCTTGTGTATATGAATTGGTTTTCGGTGCATCCTTGTGTTTCGCATAATTGGAACTTGCTTTGGCTCAATCCTTTGCACTTTTTTGGATTGGTTGGCTGTTTTGTGAGGGAAAAATATCGTGTCATTAGTTGGTATCATGCGCTTAATGCTGTGCTTTTGTTGCTGTTTTTGCTGTTTTGGGCATTTGGATGGTTGCCGCAAACGTTTGAGATGTATGATTTAGTGTTGATTGTGCCGTTGTTGGTGGCTTCTGCAATTTATGTCATCAAACAGCGAATATGAAGCAATTCCTGGTTTTCATAAAAAAAGAATTTTACCACATTTTTCGAGATGTGCGAACCATTATGCTCATCATCGGCATTCCGGTGATACAAATTCTGATTATCGGTTTTGCGGTCAGCACGGATGTGAAACACGTGAAAACGGCTGTTTATGACCCTTCCAACGATATTTCTACCCAGCAAATTATTCAACGTTTGGATGCGAGCGAATATTTTGATGTGGTGACTATGTTGCGCAGTCCTGCCGATATTGACCGCCTGTTTAAGGAAGGGACAATCACTTTTGCGGTGGTTTTTGGTGCGCATTTTAATGACGATTTGTATCATAATGAGGGGGCTGCGGGTAAAGTCCGCAACGGCGCAGTGGGGGCAGCAGTACAGTTGATTGCCGATGCTTCCGACCCTAACCAAGGTGCGGTAGCGACTTCGTATGCCGCCGGTATCATTGCCGATTATCAGCAGGAATTGATGCTGACGGGCATGATTCCGATGCAAATTATTCCGCAGGTGCAGATGCTCTACAATCCGGAAATGCAGAGTTCTTACAATTTTGTGCCCGGACTGATGGGGTTGGTGTTTATTCTCATTTGTGCGATGATGACTTCCATTGCCATTGTGCGCGAAAAGGAAACCGGCACGATGACGGTGTTGTTGGCTTCGCCGATGAAGCCCATTTACATTGTGATTGCCAAAATGGTGCCGTATTTCATCATTTCGTGGATTATTTTGCTCATTATTTTGCTGATGTCGGTGTATGTGTTGCACGTCCCAATTGTTGGTAATTTGTTGTGGCTCAATGTTTTTTCGCTGGTCTATATCATTGTGTCACTGGCGTTGGGACTGTTGATTTCCACATTGGTCAATACGCAGGTGGCGGCGATGCTGGCTTCCGGCATGGGGTTGATGATGCCGTTTATGATACTGTCGGGCATGCTATTTCCGGTTGAAAGTATGCCGCCGGTGTTGCAATGGGTGTCGTGCGTTATTCCTGCCCGCTGGTATATTGTCGGCGTGCGCAAAATCATGATTGAAGGGGGCGGTGTGCAACATATTCAGACGGAAATGGCAATTCTGGTGGGTATGGCGGTGGTGATTATTGGGGTGAGTTTAAGTAAATTTAAAACGCGATTGGAATGAATCGTCATTGCGGGCTTGACCCGCAATCTCATGAGTATGATAAAGTATCTTATACAAAAGGAGTTTAAGCAGATTATTCGCCATTCATTTATTCCGAAAATCTTGGTGATGTTGCCGCTGATGGTGATTTTTGTGTTCCCGTGGGCAGCCAATCAGGAAATCACGGATATGAAAGTGGTGCTGGTGGACAACGACCACAGCACGTTGTCGCGCCGATTGACGGAAAAAATTGGGGCATCGTCCTATTTCCGGTTGCAGGGCGTGATGCCTTCTTACGATGCCGCATTGTATCAAATTGAAGACGAGCAGGCAGATATTATTCTCCAAATTCAGCCCGATTTTGAAAAAGAATTGTTGACGCAAGGCATCTCCACCGTGCGTATTTCGGTGAATGCGGTCAATATTATGAAAGGCGGGTTAGGTTCGGGCTACATGAGCAGCATCGTGCGCGATTTTGCGGATGAAATTCGCGAAGAGAAGCAAGCCGGAGGTGCAGTGCAAGGACAACCCATAACCCTGAACCTGTCACCTTTGAACCTGTATAACCCCTACGGCGATTACAAAATCTTCATGATACCCGCATTATTGGTCATGCTACTGACGATTATTTGCGGCTTTTTGCCAACTCTTAACATCGTGAGCGAAAAAGAACTCGGCACCATCGAGCAAATCAATGTAACGCCGGTGAGCAAAATCGCGTTTATCTTGTCCAAACTCATCCCCAATTGGATTATGGGACTGGTGATTATGAGCGTGTATATGCTTTTGGCGGCGTTGGTGTATGGATTAACGCCCGCCGGAAATCTGCTGACCATCTATCTTTCCGCTTTGGTTTACATTTTGGTAGTTTCCGGCTTGGGGTTGATAATTTCCAATTATTCGTCCAGCATTCAGCAAGCCATGTTTTTGATGTTCTTTTTCCTGATGCTCATGATTTTGCTGAGTGGACTGTTCACCCCAATTGCCAGTATGCCGCATTGGGCGCAAGTGTCCACGCTCTTCAATCCGCTACGCTATTTTGTAGAAATCATGCGCATGGTCTATCTCAAAGGCAGCCACATCGGTCAATTGACCCAACAACTCGGTGCGCTCATCTGCTTTGTAGTGTTTTTCAATGTTTTAGCAGTTATTAGTTATCGCAAAAGCAATTAAAATTAAATGATTATCCGCAATCATACCACTAAATAGCGGTCCCTGCAAGCAATTTCCGGTTTTGTCCCGCAGGGACAGCACTTTATTAACCGTAGACTTTAGTCTACGGTATAAAAATGCTAAGATTCCATTAGTCCCGCATGGGACGGCACTTGAGATGGGTGCAATTTTGCTGAATAACAATGTGTCGTCCCATGCGGGACTTTGGGGTGTGGGGTTCGTCACTCCCGTAGACTAAAGTCTACGGTTAATAAAGTGCTGTCCCTGCGGGACAAGGAGCAAAAGCCAAGTGGTATGATTGCGGATAGTCATAAAAAATTTTGCGCCCAAAAAATATCAAAGAAAAATTTGTCAATTCAAAAAAAACATTTACCTTTGCCGCCGATATTTACGAAAGAGAAAGTAAATACGAGTGATTAACAGATTAAAAATAAGGAGATTAGATTATGAAGACTTAAATAGTGTGATGCGCACATTTTAAATTGGAAAAAGTGTTATAACTTTTATTCTTGAGCTTGAAACTTCGCAAATTTCAACAATATCCAAGAAATAAAGTGAAGACGCTTGCGCTTCGGCGTTGGCATTACTCATTTTATTTGGATATTAGGTATTGCGAAGACCACAAGCTCGGATAAGTTAAGTTTTGTCCGCGCTTTTTTTATGCTGCGTATGAAGAGGGCAACAGTTGTCCAAACAACTGGTATCAAATTGGGGCAAGCCCTACAAAGCCGTTCAGAGTAGGAAAAAATTTATAAAAATTAAAAAAAGTTATGAAAACAATGAAAAGTTTCTATTTTTTTTGCTTGCTGCTCACAATGGGCATGGCAAGCGCAGTGTTCACCTCTTGCAGCGAAAGCGAAGACAATCATGGTACTTCTTTAGCACTTGATCAAAATGTCATTCTCGCCGTCAGGGAAGCCGGTACCTATTCCTTTGCCGTAACAAGCAATGGTGCATGGACGGCTACCTCCGATGCTGCATGGTGTCTGTTAGATCCCGCTTCTGGCACAAACAGCGGCACAATTACGGTGTATGTGGAGGAAAACACTACCACACCAGACAGTCGTACGGCAACGGTAACCGTTACCGTTAGTTCGGGGGCACTTACTCTGCAGGTGATACAGAGGCCTTCTCCTTTAACGCTTGATAAAACAAGCATTTCCGCAACCTATGATGGCGATACTTATTCCGTTGCCGTAACAAGCAATGGCAGATGGACGGCTACCTCCGATGCTGCATGGTGCACGTTAACTCCCGCTTCCGGCACCAACAACGGCACAATTACAGTGAATGTGACGGAAAACACTACCACAGACAGTCGTTCGGCAACGATAACTGTTACTTCGGGGTCACTTACTCAGCAGGTGACTGTTACGCAAGCTGCGGGAGTGGCTACTTTGTCTGAACTTGAAATGGTAACCGTAGTGGGTGGCACATTTACAATGGGAGCTACAGCCGAGCAGGTCGGCGATGCTCGTTCTATTGAAAGTCCTACTCACGACGTTACTTTGGGCAACTATGCTATTGGCAAGTATGAAGTGACACAAAAGCTGTGGTGGGATGTGATGGGCAGTTGGCCCGGCGGTGCACCGTCTAATGGCGAGGGTGACTATTATCCGATGTATGAGGTCAGTCATGATGATATACAGAATTTTTTAACTGCGCTTAATATAAAGACCGGCAAAAATTATCGTTTACCGACCGAGGCAGAGTGGGAATATGCGGCACGAGGCGGCGGCGCAAGTAATGGCTACAAGTATAGTGGCAGCAATACGCTTGGCGATGTGGCGTGGTATTGGGATAATAGCAGTATTACGACTCATATTGTAGGCACTAAAGCCCCTAACGAACTTGGCATTTATGATATGAGCGGTAATGTATCTGAGTGGTGCAGTGATTGGTTTGGTAGCTATGATAGCAGTCCACAGACTGACCCTATAGGTGCTACAACTGGTTCGGCCCGCGTGCTTCGCGGCGGCAGCTGTATCATCGATGCGGCTAGCTGTCGCGTGTCGAATCGCGCCAGCAACGCGCCCGACCTCCGCTACAGCGGCTGGGGCTTCCGCCTGGTGCTTCCGCTTTGAGTTCTTTTTGCCTTTAGTTTATCACAAGACATCAATCTATGTGATAAGCTAATTGTCTGAACAGGGATTTTCACAA
Organism: Candidatus Symbiothrix dinenymphae; assembly: GCA_001417715.1. Classification (GTDB taxonomy): domain Bacteria; phylum Bacteroidota; class Bacteroidia; order Bacteroidales; family Azobacteroidaceae; genus Azobacteroides; species Azobacteroides dinenymphae. The sequence goes on along the minus strand of BBRT01000059.1, from coordinate 19,639 downwards.
GATTACGAAGATGAGCAAGATGATTTCTGTCTTGGTCATCTTTTTTGCGCCCTTAGTAGCCAATGGTAGCCCCTTCCTGCTCCTCTCTCTTATTCCCTTATTCTTCTCATTATCAATAGGATAAATAGGGAGGATGGGGATATGTTTTGGCTACGAGGGGGGAACCCAGTCGTGGTCGGAAGATGATAACACGGGCTGAAAGCCCACCATATCCCAGCCCAACGCATCGCGTTGGGAAAATGACGATGGACAATGGTGGATGATTGGATATGATGGGGCAACATATAATATAATGCCCTTTCAGGGCGCAAAACATACAAAAACCCATTACCCCAACGCGATGCGTTGGGCTGGGATATGATGGGCTTTCAGCCCGTAAATTCAGTATCCAATCAATCTTCCGACCACGATTGGGGTAACCCTTGAAAATAAGGGCTGAAAATGCGTAAATCTATTTAATTTCAAATTAATTTTGTACTTTTGCGCACAAATAGAATTACAAAATGGAAAAATTGTATCAATATATGCCGGATATTTCGGACATTTGCAGGCAGTATAAAGTGAAAACGCTTTATGCTTTTGGTTCGGTGTTGACGGATAAATTCCACAACGACAGTGATGTGGACTTGATTGTTGATTTCAGGGAAATACCGGTAGAGGATTATGCCGACAATTATTTTGACTTGAAATTTTCGCTTCAGGATGTCTTAAAACGCCCTATTGATTTGTTGGAAGAACAAGCCATCAAAAATCCCTATTTCAGGCAAAGTATTGAACAAAAAAAGCAACTCGTCTATGGAGAATGACATCACTAAATAACTACCTTTGCAGCCATGTATAAGATAAGCAAGCAATTCACTTTTTCGGCATCGCACCAACTGAATATGTTGGGTGCCGACCATCCGTGTGCGCGAATGCATGGGCACAATTATGTGATTACCATTCATTTGCGGTCGGAAACATTGGACGAGTATGGCTTCGTGAAGGATTACAAGGCTCTTGATATGGTGAAGCAATACCTCAACAAGAATTTTGACCATCGGCATCTGAATGATGTTCTGCCTAATCATCCCACGTCTGAAAATATCGCGCGGTTTTTGTACGAAAAGTTCAAGCCGGAAATTCCCGAATTGTGTGCGGTGGAGGTCAGCGAAACGCCGCAGACGTCATGTGTGTATGAACCTTTAATTATGTTGGTGGCGATGGTTATGTCATTGGGACATATTGGAGAATTACAGCACTTGTTGGTTTTTAATACATTTTGAAGATGAAAAGTAGTTTTAATAAATCGCAAGTTTTTGCATTAGCTATTGTTTCGACAATTGTATCTATAAGTTTTATGAGTGTAAAAACACTTTTGACGGAGAACAATTTAGTGAATATTTCCAATATTAAGGGAATTAATATTGCTGCAATTCAGATTATTGCCATAATAACATCGGGATTTATTGGTTGTTATTCCACTTCACAAAAGAAGATAAGCAAAATAATCCGGCAATATCTATTACGGTGCTAAACATCACTAACGGTTGGACATACAGTTGGATAAATGTAATGAAGAATGACCTGAAATTCTGGGTGTTTGCGCTCTGTTATATCGTCATTGCATATCTGCTATACAGAACACTTCTCCTAATAAACAGAAAAATTAAATTTTCACCATCAACGGCAGGTGCAGACCTTCTTTGTATTGCTGTAACATTGATTTACGCCCTTGCTATGATAGCACTTTCTGCTTATGACATTTTGACTAAGGCGAATTTCTTTCTGACTGTTCCGGTCAGTCTTTTGCTGATTGGGGGTTGCATTTTATTTTTATACAGAAAAAAAAGAAGTACAGATTAAATATGATATATAATTACAAAATTATTGACTAACTTTGCCCCTTGAAATTTGAACATAAATATTTATACAATGAAAAAGATTTTTTTAATGGTGGCAGTGGCAGTATTGGGTGCTGCATCTGCAAGTGCGCAAAAGTATACTCATGGTTTAGCAGCAGGATATAATATTTCAAGCTTTTCCGGAGATTTATGGGATGAGTATGAATCCAAACCAGGATATCAATTTAGTTGGGTTCATAATATTGCTTTCAATGAAAGTTTTTCTGTTACACCCGAATTTTCAGTAATTGAAGGAGGAGCTAAACTAAAAAGCGGAGGCGATATTTCGTTGCACTATGCGCGAATACCAATTAGCGCAACGTACAAATTTAAAGGTTCAGATAGAGTCAGAGTTTTCGTTTTTGCCGGTCCATACATGGGTTATGGACTCCGCAGTAGTGAAGTCAAACCGGATTCATTCGGGTCAAAAGCTGGTGGGTATAGGTTCAACCCATGGGATTTTGGATTTAACATTGGCGTGGGTTATCAAACTGGAGGAGGGGTATTTCACAAATTCCAATACAGCCATGGATTGACGAATGTGCAAAATGATTTACAAGGGGCAAAAGATGGCGGAAATATCAACTTTGCTCTTACCATAGGGTATTTATTTTAACGGAAGGATGAGTATTATTACAAAATTATTGACTAACTTTGCCCCTCGAAATTTGAATATAAATATTTATAAAATAAAAAAACATGAAAGCAAAAAAAGTTTCAATCGTTATGGCATCTCTTTGTGCAACTATGATGCTGCAAGCACAAGTGAAATTATCGTTTAATCCCGACAAAGGAGCGACTTATTCGTATCTCTCGAAGTTGGAAATGAAAGGTAATATAAGTGCCGCCGGGCAGGAAATCCCGATGAATACATCCATGGATATACTGTATGCCATGAAAGTGACAGAAAAGAGCGGCAGTGAGGTGAGCGTGGACTATCTTTACAAAGAACTCGCTATGTCTATGCAGACTCCTATGGGGGCTATCAACTACAATTCAAAAAATTCCTCTCTCATGAATTTGTCGGAACCGGAAAAGCTAATTTCGCAAATCATAGGCGGGCTTATTGATAAAACACTTAATGTGGTTTTAAACGCTGACGGCTCGGTAAAATCCGTGTCCGGATTTCAAGAAATCATGGCAGAGATTCAAAAAAATACGCCTCCTGCGGCGCAAGCGATGACAACGCCGCTTTTGCAATCGTTCAACGACGAGGCAATAAAAAAGTCGTTTGAGCAGTCGTTTAATTTCTATCCCAAAAATACGGTGAAAACGGGCGACAGTTGGACGGGTGAGTATTCGTTTGATATGGCTGGAATCACTTGCGACATTCAAAACACCTATACATTGAACTCAGTAAAGGATAATACGGCTGTCATTAGTGTGACTTCTGTTGTGTCGATGAAGCAATTCGCAGGCGGACTATCCGGCGACCAAACAGGTGAAATAACGGTTGACCTCAAAACCGGAATGCCAAAAAGTTCCATGATGACCCAAACAATCAAAGGCAAGCTCAATCAGCAAGGTGTTGAAGCGTCAATGGACATGGTATCGAAAATGACGATGAGTTTGCAAAAATAAAAAAAGTACGAAAATTTGGAATTTTGCTTGCCAAAATCATTTGTTTTTCGAAAATTTTACTTACCTTTGCGCGGAAATTAAAAGAAATATTTTGGTGTTATGAGGTTGATTATACAGAAAGATTATCAGACATTATCGCAGTGGGCGGCTCTGTATGTAGCTGCTCGCATCAATGAGGCTAAGCCGTCGGCAAAAAAGCCTTTCGTTTTGGGTTTGCCTACGGGTTCGTCGCCGCTGGGGATGTACGATGCCCTGGTGGAATTGCACAACAAGGGTGAAGTTTCATTCAAAAACGTAGTTACATTTAATATGGATGAATATGTGGGGTTGCCGGAAAAGCATCCCGAAAGTTATCACACGTTTATGTGGGACAACTTTTTCAGCCACATCGACATCGACAAAAAAAATGTCAACATCCTTGACGGCAACGCAAAAGACTTGGAAGCCGAATGTGCCAACTACGAAAAACGCATCGAAAAAGCAGGCGGCATCGACCTCTTTTTGGGCGGCGTGGGACCCGACGGACATATTGCATTCAACGAGCCGGGTTCATCGCTGACTTCCAAAACACGGGTGAAAACGCTGACGAAGGACACGATTATCGCCAATTCGCGCTTCTTCAACAATAATATAGCCAAAGTGCCGAAAACAGCCTTAACGGTTGGTGTGCAGACGATTATGAATGCGCGCGAAGTGCTGATTTTGGTGAACGGACACAACAAAGCACGCGCATTGGCTCACGGCGTGGAAGGCGCAGTAAGCCAAATGTGGACAATCTCAGCCCTCCAAATGCACCCCAAAGGCATCATCGTGTGCGACGAGGCAGCATGCGGCGAACTGAAAGTGCAAACCTATCGCTACTTTAAGGATATCGAGAAGAAAAACTTAGACCCGAAGAGTATTGATGAGGCGAAGCATAAACATTGAGAAATTAAGAAATTAAAAATTATAAATTTAAAAATATTTTTACAATGACAGCACAGAAACAAAAAACTCAGATTGTTCCAATCATTATGATGATTTTCCTTTTCGGGATGATTGCATTTGTGACCAATCTTGCATCCCCAATGGGTGATGTGTTAAAAAATCAGTTTACCGTAGCCAATTGGGTTGGGACACTTGGGGTGTTTGCCAACTTTATTGCTTATGCGGTAATGGGTATCCCATCGGGCATTTTGCTCCAAAAGCGGGGATACAAACAGACGGCTCTGATAGCTATCGCTGTTGGTTTCGTTGGAGTAGGTATCCAAACACTTTCGGGTACAATCAGTAGCTCTACGGCAATGGGTGTTTATCTGCTGGGGGCTTTCATCGCAGGTTTTTCCATGTGTTTGCTGAACACGGTGGTCAATCCGATGCTAAACACTTTGGGAGGCGGTGGCAACAAGGGCAACCAGTTGATTCAAATTGGTGGCACGTTCAACTCGCTTTGCGGAACTTCCGTAATCGTTCTTACCGGCATTTTGCTGCCTAAGATTAGTGAGGCAAAAATCGAGCAGGTGCAACCGCTGATGTTTGCTGCTTTGGCGATTTTTGCTTTGGCATTCATCGTTATTTTGTTGGCTTCCATCCCCGAAAAGAAGACTCTGGGTGCTCCGGCAGCTGAAAAGTCGCAATACAGCGCACTTTCATTCCGTCATTTTCTGCTTGGTGCGATTGGTATTTTTGTTTATGTTGGTATCGAAGTCGGTATTCCCAACGTTTTACAAAAATGGTTGCAGAATGCAGATTTAGATGTTCTTGATATAGCAACAAAAGGAGGAAACGCTGAAGCAATAGCCGCTTCGGTAGCGGGAACATACTGGTTTTTGATGCTGATAGGTCGTTTGGTGGGGGCTTCCATCGCCAGCAAAGTATCTACAAAATCCATGTTGGCAACCGTTTCATCACTCGGCTTGGTATTTGTTTTGTTCGCAATGTTCGGACCTGAAATATCCGTAAAACTTCCTGTGTTTTTTGAACGCGATGCGGTAACAAATGTGCTCTCTTTGGGTGGAACGGCACAAGTACCACTTGGTGCCGCATTGCTTGTACTCTGTGGGCTGTGCACCTCTATCATGTGGGGGGGCATTTTCAATCTTGCCGTTGAAGGACTTGGAAAATACACAGAAAAGGCATCAGGTTATTTCATGGTGTTGGTGTGCGGTGGTGGTATCTTGCCATTGCTGCAAAACTGGATTGTTGATATTACCGGCGGAGTAGGCTACCTGACCAGTTATTGGGTCATCATAGCAGGTTTGGCATATATGCTGTATTATGCGCTGGTAGGCAGCAAAAATGTGAACAAAAATATTCCGGTAGAATGAATGAAAAACCTGTTAGGTCTTTAAGACCTAACAGGTTTAGTTTACGGTTTAGTGCACTGAAATTGCGGATGAGACTTTGTTTTTGTCCGCAATTTCATTAAAAAGGACGCAATATATGTGTCCTTTCAGTGTTCCGCCAGCGCCGGTGTGATGTTTGATAGCTCTCTTATTTTCATATTCCAAAGTAGAGATATTCATAAGCCGGTATCACTTTAATTTGCAGACCATCTTGCATATAAGCATCTTTCTGATTGTAAGTTATGATTAAGCCTTTATCTGTATGGAAAAAATTCATTGCCTCCCGCAATCCTCGCTGTTCGCGCTCGCGATTTTCGGGCGATAAATCATAACAAACTTGTATAAGTTGCTCAATTCTATCATTTTTGGTAACAACAAAGTCACATTCCGCTCCATTTTCGTTGAAATAGTAAATATCGTTTCCCGATTGTCGAAGATGCCAATATACCATATTTTCGAGCAAATGACCCAAATCTTTTGTAAATGAATTGGAAGCAATTTTTATTATTCCGGGGTCTATGACATAAACCTTGCGCGGATTAACAGCCTGAACTTTAAGCGAATAGCTAAATTTGGGCACAAAGTTTATCAAATACGAATCTGCCAAATAAGAAAAATACTCCAATATGGTATTTGTATTTATCCCTAACGGCTGTTGCAACTTATTGGCTGTAACCAAATTACCGGCATTAGAGATTAAATAAACGGCAAGTCGCTTAAACGAGAGTACATCACGAATGCCATATCTCACGATGATGTCGCGATTCAGAATATCTTGAAACAAAACGTTCAAAATATCCGTGTTGTTGGTTCTCACATATTCAGGAAAGCCGCCGGTATCCACATATTTTTGCCAAGAATTAATATAGGGTGGCAATGATTTAAATGCCAGAAACTCCCGATATGAAAAAGGAAAAAGTTCTTTTGTGATGTGGCGACCGGTGAGTTTGGTGCCTAATTCGCGGCTAAGCAACGAGGCATTAGACCCCGTTATCAGTACTTTAAAATCTGCATCCAATTTCTGCCTGATATACAATTCCCAACGGTCAACTATCTGTATTTCGTCAAAAAATAAAACGTCTGATTTTGACTCAGTAATGATATTGTCCAATAATTGAAAATCTGACAATTCAAAATTCACCAAACGCGGGTCTTCAAAATTCAAGTAAAGTGCATTTTGTTTATCACGTTTCAATACTTGTTGCAACAAAGTACTCTTTCCACATCTGCGAATGCCGGAAATTATCAAAGCGTGAGTCCGTATATCGGGCAAATCAGGCAATAAATCCCGCTCCATCCCTGTATTTTTGTGTTGCCCCTTTTGCCTTTGCTCATCAACCACTTGCTGTATCATTACCTGTTGTACCATAACTTAATTATTTTAAGACGGTGCAAAGGTATGAATTTATTTCGGTACTAACAAATAAGTTTATTTTTTAGTAATGAACAATAGTGTTTGTTAATAATAAATAATAGTGTTTATTAGTATCGAATACTATTATCTGTTAGTAATAAGTAATAGTGTTTATTAGTATCGAATACTATTGTCTGTTAGTAATAAATAATAGTGTTTATTAGTATCGAATACTATTGCCTATAAGTGATATTAATACGATTATTTGTTGGTGTCAAACAACATTGTCTGTCAGTAATTTGTCATGTTGTTTGTTAGTATCGAACAATAGTGTTCATTGGTAATAAACAATAGTGTTCGTTACTAACGAACACTATTGTCTATTACTAACGAATACTTTTTTTTGATTTCATTTGCATTTTATTGAGCTATCTATCCTGAATTGGACAGGGTTGGTCATTTCTTTATTCATAGTATCACTCAATCCAATGCCTTATTATCGGGATTTTAGATAAGATTTTGCTCAGAGCCACCATCTCTTTTGGAGGCTGCAAATCCTCTTTTTTCAGGTATCCGGCTTCTACCAAAATCGTTACGGCTTGCTTCACATCGCATTCTTTCACTTGTAGTTTTACGCCTCCAATCGCGTTGGAATAGTAAGGAGCAACTTGTGCCGTTAATTCGTCTTGCACATAGCACTCAATGCCTTCCGATTCGAGCCGCCCGCGCACGATTGCGACTTCGTGGGAGTAGGTGAATGTCACAACGGTGATAAATTTGTTTGTTTCCATAAACATTATTATTTGTAATTATTCTGTCAAATTTGGCTTCTCCAACCCATACCCCATCTTTGCATCTTCTTTTTTGAGCCAAAAGGCGAAGAGGATGGAGAGTGCGCCGAAGCAGGCGAAAATCAGCATGGGAATTTGGTAGTTGTAGAGCGTTACGGTGCGCTCGGTATCGCCGATTTGTTGGACGGCGGTGCCTGCTTGACAATATTTGTCAAGGACGTAGCCAATCAGCATTGGGACGAGCATGATGCCCCAGTTTTGCACCCAAAACACCATCGAATAGGCGGTGCCCAAGCGTTTTTCGGGGATGATTTTTGCTACCGAGGGCCACATTGCCGATGGCACGAGCGAAAAGGCGATGCCCAGCAGCAAGACCAAGCCTATCGCCACCGGCAGACTGTTCAAAGAGGGCACAGAGAATATCAAATGCACGAGCAGCAGGATGCACGAGCCAAGCAGCATAATGCTCGCGCCCTTGCCTTTTTTGTCGTACAAACTGCCGAACACGGGTGTCAAAATCAACGCACCGAGGGGCAGCAGGGCAGGAATGTAGCCCGCAAATTCGTCTGCCACGCCGAATTTTTGCACAATCAGTTGCGTGGCGTATTTGATGAACGGAAACACCGCCGAGTAAAACAGCACGCAGAGGATGGTAATCAGCCAAAACGCCTTCACTTTGGCAATTTCCTTGATGTCGCTGAACTTAAATTCTTCCGCCTCCACCTGATTAGCAGCATCTTCGCGGTCTAATTTTCGGTCGAACACGGCAAAAAACAGGAACGCGACCAACCCTACGCACAGCAGCAGCATCGCCAGCAAAACCGGAGTCGCAATGTCTTTGGTGAGATTGACCAGCGGAACGGGCGTGAACATCGCCAAAGCCGTCCCGATACGCCCCACAGAGGTGTTAAGCCCGATTGCCAACGCCATTTCCTTGCCCTTAAACCAGCGGACGACTGCCTTGTTGGCAGAAATGCCGAACATTTCCACGCCAACTCCGAACGTGGCAAATCCCAAACCGGCGATGAGAACCGACCGCTTGATGTCCCATTGCCCAAAGAGCAGATTGATGCTCGTCAATTCGTTGCCCACGTGCCCCGAAACAGCCCAATACTTGATGCCTGCGCCGCACAGCATGATGATGATAGACAGAACGCCGGTGAATTTCACGCCCATCTTATCCAAAATCATGCCGCTGAAAACGAGCATCAGCAGAAAGACATTGAACCAGCCGTAGGCACCACTGAAAAATCCGTAATCCGTTGCAGTCCAATCCCGTGCGATTTCCAAACGGGTTTCCAACGGAGCCATCGCATCCGTGAGATAATAGCTGCAAAGCATGGTCACCGAAACCAAAGCCAAAACCAACCAGCGCACGCCTCTCGCATCGCGTAAAGAAGAAGTATTATTCATATCAATTCGTAATTTGTAATTTTTAATTCGTAATTACTCTAAGCGCATCCGCCACCACGAACGTACTTCCGCCGACAAAGATACAGTCTTTTTTTGAGGCTGCCAAACGCGCTGCTTTAAGTGCCTTTAAAACATTTAAATAAGCATCTCCTGTTAAAGCATATTTTAAGGCTTGCTCGGCTAATTCATTGACCGGCAATGCTCTTGGTATGGAGGCTTGCGTGAAATAATAAATCGCATCCTTTGGGAGAAGTGCCAGCACGGACGAAATGTCTTTGTCGTTGACCATACCGAAGACGATATGCAGTTTTTCGGCTTTTTCGGCAGCCAGTTGGCGCACGTTGTACTTCATGCCACCTGCATTGTGACCGGTGTCGAAGATGATTTTGGGATGTTCGCCCACGATTTGCCAGCGTCCCATCAAGCCGGTGTTTTCAATTACGCGACTGAAACCATCGTACACGGCTTTGTCGGGGATGTTAAAGGCAAGTTTTTTGAGCAAATTGATAGCGCACAAAACTGTTTGTTTATTTTTTTCTTGGGCGTAACCCCTTAATTCATTTGTGAGGGTAGGGTAGGGGGGACTGCCATTGCGGGCTTGACTCGCAATCCCATCCGCAAACACGATACCACCTGTTTCATGGGATTGCGGGTCAAGCCCGCAATGACAAGCGGCATCCATAAAAACACTTTTGACAGCAGGATTTTCCGCCTCACCAATCACCACCGGCACATTGGGCTTGATGATGCCTGCTTTTTCGCGGGCGATGGCTTCTTCGGTGGAGCCCAAGAGGTTGGTGTGGTCGAGGCTGATGTTGGTGATGATGCTGAGTACGGGGGTGATGACGTTGGTGCAGTCCAATCGTCCGCCCAATCCCACCTCAATCACTGCTACATCTATCTGCTGTTCAGCAAAATAGGCGAATGCCATGCCGGTTGTCAGTTCAAAAAACGAGGGCTGCAACGACTCAAAAAATGCCTTGTGTGTTGCCACAAAATCCACGACAAATGCCTCGCTGACCGTTTGACCGTTCACGCGGATGCGCTCCCGAAAATCCAGCAAGTGCGGCGAAGTATAAAGCCCCACCTTGTAGCCCGACTCCTGCAAAACAGAAGCCAAAAGATGCGACACAGAGCCTTTGCCGTTGGTTCCGGCCACATGAATAGTCCGGTATTTCGTGTGCGGATGCCCCAAATGCGCATCAATGGCAAACGAATTTTCCATCCCCTCCTTGTAGGCACTTGTACCTACCTGTTGGAACATCGGGACGGACTTGTAGAGGCAGTCCATTGTCTGCCGATAGGCTGCTGAGATGCTGTTGGCTTCCATCATTTTACACAATGTTTTTTGGAAATTGCATGGTGACACAATGCAGGCTGCCGTGCTGCTTGATGAGTGGCAGGCAGTTGATGCCGATGATTTCGCGGTCAGGAAATGCCGTTTGAAGTGCTTCTTTGGCAACATCATCCAATGTTGTGCCATAAGTTGGCATCAGCACGGCACCGTTGATGATGAGAAAATTGGCATACGTGGCAGGTAATTGTTTGCCGTTTTCATCGTAAACGGCTGCTGCCATGGGTAGTGGAACCAAGTTGTAAGGCTGTCCTGCGGCTGTTTTGAATGTTTTTAGCTGTGCTTCCATCTTCGACAAAGCTTCAAACTGCTCATCATTAGCAAATTGGGGAGGGGCTTGCGGGTCAAGCCCGCAATGACGATTGGAAACGTAGGCAATGGTGTTGGCATTGCAAAATCGGGCGAGGGTGTCCACATGCCCATCGGTGTCGTCGCCTTCCAAATGGCCGTGGTCGAGCCACAGAACGCGCTCTGTGCCAAACACTTCTGCAAAAAACTGTTCGATTTCTTCTTTGTTGGCAAATTCGTTGCGGTTGGGTGCAAACAAGCATTCAGATGTGGTGAGGATGGTGCCGATGCCGTCGCTTTCGATGCTACCGCCTTCGAGAATGTAGGTGCGTAAGTTGTGGTAGTCCGGCGATGACGATTGCAGTAGGGGCAAGGTGTGCCCTGCATCAAACGCGCCACTCTTGTAAAGCCGCTGCGTAATTTGATTGTCGAGGTTGGACGCAAATTTCAATCCCCAGCCGTTGAATCCGAAGTCCAGCAGGTGGGCTTTGCGCTTTGAAAAGGTGGTGATTGGTCCGTGGTCGCGCGCCCAAGTGTCGTTGGTGGGGATTTCGCGGAAGATGATTTTAGACAAGTCATTGCGGGCTTGACCGGCAATCCCCTCATTCAGTTGTGCCTTCACCGTGTCAATCGAAAGGCAAACGATGAGCAACTTCTCCCGTTTGAGAATTTCTTTCGCAATGTCCACAAAGCAGGGAATCACCTCGTCCAAAATCGGAGCCCAATCAGTCTGTGCGTGAGGCCAAGTCAGCATCACTGCACTTTGCGGTTCCCATTCTGCGGGGAAGCGGATGTTGAGTTTTTCTTGCATTTTGTGCGTTTTTTTAATTGAGTTTTGCCCTATCGTAAAGATTGCATTAATGATAAAAAACAGAGCTCCGGGTGAGGCACAGGAAGAACTGACGGCACAGCGAGCATAGACGGTACCGGCAGTTTTGAAATATCCCAAAAATGGGGAGCCTCCGGCAACACCCTCACCCCGGTAATATAACGCTTAGCGTAGTAGGTATCCGTCAATTGCGAGTAGCGCACGCCATGGACGGAGGCGTGAATAAATCGAATATTGCCATCGCCCGGATTTTCAACAACAATCCCCACATGTCCGACTTTTTTACCTGAACGGCGACTGGTAAAAAATATCAAATCGCCCGCTTTCATCGTGTTTTTGTCCACATGCTCGCCCTCTTGCACCTGAAAAAGACAACTGCGCGAGAGATTGTACCCAAACGGACGAAACACATACGAGGTAAATCCCGAACAATCAAACCGCTTGGGACCACCCGAACCATAGCGATAAGGCGTGCCAAGGTATTGCGCAGCATAATCCAAAATGTGTTGCGCCAGAGAATCAACAGCCACAGTTTTTTTTGCAACCGTGTCATTTTGCGCAATCATATCATTTTGGGCAACATGGTTTTGGGCGACCGCAAGGGTCACCCCTACAAGCAGCAACAACGCTGTCATTGCTGTCTTGACCCGCAATCCCCTCCGAATAATTGATTGTCCCTTTTGCATACGGCTCAGTGTTTTGTTCCTATTTGATACAACGCAACAGCCGTCTTAACCGCCACAGAATCAACCGTTTCCACCGCCGGCAAATCAAATTTGAAGCCATCGCGCACTATCTTGAATTGCTCCACGCGGCGCACGGGCGACAAAATCGTCAACTGCTCCGGCTCAAAATAGCCGAGATTTTGATAAGTCGCCACAACCGCACGTTCCTGATAATCAGGCGTATAAATATCTCGCCCGTAAAATTTGGAGGTGTACGACATATTCAGTAGCCCCAAAATGGTTGGCATAATGTCGATTTGCGACACCAAGCGTGCCTCCCGCTTCGGAGCCACAAACCCGGGCGCATAGATGATGCACGGGATTTGGTATTTGTCCAGCGGGATTTCCGTTGCTCCGGCACTTGACGCGCAGTGGTCGGCGATAATCACAAACACGGTGTTGTCGAACCAAGCCTCTTTTTGGGCATCGTCGATGAATTTTCCAATCGCGTAGTCGGTGTATTTCACGCCGCCGGCGCGCGATTTGTTGGTTGGGATGTCTATTTTGCCTTCGGGATAGGTGTAGGGGCGGTGGTTGCTGGTTGTCATGATGTGCGCGAAAAACGGTTTGCCCGCCTCGTGGTCTTTGCGCAGTTCGTGTGTTACTTTGTTCAGTAAATCTTCGTCGCACACGCCCCAGATATTGCTGAACGTGATTTCGGATTTTTCAAACTGCGGCTTGTCAATCACTTCGTAGCCATTGCCGGAGAAAAACGTCTTCATATTGTCGAAATAGCCGTCGCCGCCGTAGAAAAATTGCACTGTGTAGCCCTGCTCGCGTAGCACACTGCCGGTGGAAAACAGGTTGGCATTGTTGGGCTGCTTCACGATGCTTTCGCCCGAACTTGGCGGCAGGCACAGCGTGATGGCTTCCAACCCGCGCACCGTGCGCGTGCCGGTGGCAAACAAATTGTCGAAGCTCAACCCCTTGTCAATCAATTTATTCAGGTTGGGAGTAATATTTTCGGTGTTGCCGTAACGGGCTAAAAAAGAGGCACTCAGACTTTCCACCATAATCAGCACGATGTTTTTCTTGCTCGCGGGCAATGCGCTCGTGATATTTTGCCGGTTATCCGCGCCCTGACTGCCGTAGATGCCGTTTACAATCGCGGCAGCCTCCTCTTCGGGCAGCGTAATGTAGAAGTCGTAAAAACTTAACTCGCTGTTCATGAAGGCGGTATAAAATTTGTAAACGCTATTGGCTTGCAGCTCATTAGCATACACATTGTCCGATTTTTGAAAATTTTCATTGAATTTCAGCACCCCGCATGATGCAAAAAACGCCGCAACATAAACCCCTGCAACCACAACCTTGCGCTTCCAAGTCAGGGGATTGCGGGTCAAGCCCGCAATGACAGATGAATTTTGGTAACTGGTAACTGCTAACTGGTAACTGTTGAAAAGCCATGTCAGCAGCCCTGCCGTGATGAACAGCGCGGTGAGCAGCGGAATAATCGGGTAAGACTCCATGATATTGCCGACCACCTCGTTGGTATAAATCAGGTAATCGACGGCGATAAAATTGTAGCGCACGCCAAATTCGTCCCAGAAAAAGTACGCCCCAATGCCGTTAAACAGCACCGTAGCCATATAAATTGCAAAAAGGATGTAATAGACCACCCTGCTCCACCGCGCCCGAATGGAGGGAATGAACAGCCGCAAACCAAAACTGACGGTCACATAAAGCAGCAAACCAATCACAATGTCGGGCACAACACTCCCATATTCATGAAAAATAGTGTTGAAAAAGCTCACATAAACCAGCCCCGCAACGCAAAGACCGAAAATAATGTAACCGGTCGGCTTTTTGTATTTCCTCTCAGACAACTGACTGAGATACAGCCACATAAACACAAACGAAAGCACCGAAATAGCCAAATCATTTACCGCCCCCAACAGAAAAATCTTCAGCAAGTTGGCAAACCCAAACGCCACCTCGCTCGGCACCAAAAAGAGCAGCACCACCCGCACCACAAGCCCCACAGCCAAACTCATCCCTGCCAATTTGCAGAAAGTCAACTCAAAAATCCCTATATTTTTATTTTTCATCAGCGCAACACATTGATATCACTTGAAAGTTTGTAAACTCTGCCATCTGCCCCTGTGGCATCTATAATGATGAAATAGACCCCTGATTGGACGTATTTGCCGTTCACTTTGCCGTCCCAACCTTCCCAATTTTTGAGCGATTCGCCTCGCCACGAATAAAGAAGTTTGCCCAAGCGATTGTAAATAGATACTTTGGAGCGCACAATGGATTTGGAACTCACTTTGTATATGTCATTTACGCCGTCGCCGTTTGGGCTGAATGTGTTGGGCAGTTTCAAATCCGCCTCGTCAATATTCAATGAAAAACAGGGTGTGCTCTCTGTGTCCGGAACGGTTTCCAGCCATATTTGAAACAATCCGGCTTTTTGAAAAACATCCGTAAACGATTGAGTAGTACGGGTAATCGGGTTCGGCTTTTTTTCTCTCGTGTCGCGGTCAATTTCAAAAATTGTCCAAATAAACCCCGCCGATTCATTTTCCGAAGTGGCTTCAAAATAAATTTCCACCGGAGCCGACTTGGGGGGAGGAATAGTAAACTCATCATACTCCTCCAAAAACACGGTATCGCCCTCAATTGGAACAACATACGCTTTTGGCGTCACAACTTGAGACATGGCAAAATGTGACGAAAACAAACAAATTATCAAAAAAAATCCCTTTTTCATTCGGCAAAGTTACAAAAAATTATATGACGAGCCGCAATCACTGCCTCACATCCGTACCCCACAGCAATTTTTTTCGTAGCGTATGGTAGAAATTTTGACTGCTGTGTTTCACCATTTTTACGGTGAAATCGGCTTTTTGGACTACAAATTCGGTGCCGGAGGGGAAGTCGAGCGAGCGACCGTCGAGCGACACCAAAAAATCGGGCGTGCGGGCTTCTATGCGCACTCGCAGTTTGGAACTGTCCGGCATCACCAGCGAGCGCATGTTGAGCGAATGTGGGGCTACGGCACTCAGCACGAAATTGTTGGTTTGCGGGATGAGAATAGGACCGTTCACGCTCAAATTGTAGGCTGTGGAGCCTGTGGGAGTGGCAACGATAAGCCCGTCGGCGAGGTATTCCGTCAGATAATCATCGTTGATATAGGCTTGAATATCAACCATTGAGGCGGTGTCGCGCTTCAAAAACGCGATTTCGTTGAGGGCATAGTTGCATGGCGTGGGGTAGGGGGCTGAGATTTGCAACAGCGAGCGTTCCTCCACTTGGTAATGCTTGCCAACAATGGCGGGGAGCATCGTGTCGATTTCGCTCATTCCCACCTGCGCCAAAAATCCCAAATGACCGGTATTGATGCCCAGAATGGGGATATTTTGCCGCCCGACCCAATGGGCAGCACGCAAAAAGGTGCCATCGCCACCCAAACCGATTATCATGTCTAACGGGCAATTTTCAGCCGTGATAATTCCTTGAATTTCAGGCTTATATGCCATCGTTTTCGTGAGATAATCATAAAATGGCTGCTCTATCCAAAGAACTGCGCCCCGTTGTTTCAAATCGTCCAGCAACTTTGTGATAAACTGCTGTTTATCAGCCTGATAATTACTTCCAAATACACCTATTTTCATTTCTTACATATATAAATTCAGACAAGAGCCGATGCAATAGCCTTTCGCGACTGTTCACTGAGCGTTTGCAGGCGGTTGACTACTTCTCGGCGGTCGTTTTTGTCGATGGGTTGGGGCGGGATGGGCGGATGGATGGTCAGCGTCATGGGGTGCGGTTGGATGCGCACGGTGTTTTTCGACATCACCCGATATGCCCCGTTGATGGTGAGCGGCACAATCGGCAGTTGCAAGTCGATAGCCATCTGGAACGCCCCTTTTTTGAATTTTTGCATCGTCCCGTCGGGTGTGCGCGAACCTTCGGGGAAGATGACCACCGAATTGCCATTTTGCAACTTCTCTTTGGCGTTGCGCATCGTTTTTTCAATCGTCTTGGGCGACGCCGTGTCCACAAAAATATATCCGGCACTTTCGCAAGCTTTGCCGACAAAAAACATTTTGCGCAAACTTTTTTTCATCATCCACCGTATCGGAACACCTAAGTAGGCGAAAATCAGCCAAATATCGAACGCACTTTGATGATTGGCAACAAAAATGTAGGACTGCTTTTTATCCAAATGTTCGCGTCCAAACACCTTTACAGGACAAAAAGTAATCCAGCAAACAATCCTTGACCAATATTTGGAGGGATAATAACTAAAATAGCGTTCGCCGCCAAGCGAACAGCCAACAATGGTCACCAAGGAAGTTAATCCGGTGAGTGCCACATTGATAGGCAGCCAAATAAACAGCTCATACAGAGCAAAAAATCCTTTTTTCATATCTCAATCAGTTGCAATCCGACTGCAAATATAAGCAAAAAAATCAAATCCGAACAAATTTTTTTGTACCTTTGCGCGAAAATTGGATGTATGTGGAGAATTTGGAAAAATTGGGGGCTAATCATCATCGCAGCAGGCATTTTGCTGTTGCTCGTGCCCCATTTTATTCATTTGCAGACCAACGCCACGCTACTGTCAGGCTGGATTTTGGTGCCGACAGGAATCGTCGCATATATTATATGTAAGAAAAAAAATTGTCATTGCGGGCTTGACCCGCAATCTCCTGAAAAGGAGCCTAATGTTGGGCTACAGAGCGATGTAGCACAAGGGATTGCGGGACAAGCCCGCAATGACAAGTGTATTAATTAGATAATTCATAATTCATAAATAAACAACATGGCAAAAAGTGCTTTACAAATCGCGCGTGCAGCATACGCGCCGAAAGTTCCGAAAACATTACGCGGGACAGTGAAAATTCAGGAAGGAGCGGCTACACAGTCGGTTTCCGACCAGGCGGAGATTAAAAAATTGTTTCCAAACACCTACGGGATGCCGTTGGTGACGTTTGCAACCGACACCGACAAGCAAAATGCAGCGGCAATCAACGTGGGCGTCATTCTGAGTGGCGGACAGGCTCCGGGCGGTCACAACGTGATTGCAGGGCTGTTCGACGGCATCAAAGCCATCAATTCCGGCAGCAAACTGTACGGCTTTTTGATGGGACCGGGCGGACTGATTGACCACAACTATCAGGAATTGACTGCCGACATCATCGACGAATACCGCAACACAGGCGGTTTCGACATGATAGGCTCCGGTCGCACGAAGTTGGAAACGCCCGAACAGTTCGACAAAGGGCTGGAAATTCTCAAAAAACTCAACATCTCGGCACTCGTGATTATCGGCGGCGATGATTCAAACACAAACGCCTGTGTATTAGCCGAATACTACGCTAAAATCAAGGCGGGCGTGCAAGTCATCGGCTGCCCGAAAACGATTGACGGCGACTTGAAAAATGAGATGATTGAAACCTCATTCGGCTTCGACACCGCTTGCAAGGTCTATTCGGAAGTCATCGGCAACATCCAGCGCGACTGCAACTCCGCCCGCAAATATTGGCATTTCATCAAGTTGATGGGACGCTCGGCATCACACATCGCCCTGGAATGTGCCTTGCAAGTGCAGCCCAACATCTGCCTGATTTCGGAAGAGGTGGAAGCAAAAAATCAATCTTTGGACGATGTGGTGCAATACATCGCCGACATCGTGGCAGAGCGCGCCGCCAAAGGCAACAATTTCGGCACGGTGCTAATCCCCGAAGGGCTAATCGAATTTATCCCCGCGATGAAAAAACTGATGGCAGAACTCAACGACTTTTTGGCACACAATGCCGAAGATTTTGCCCGCGTCCGCCGCTCCGAACAACGCCAGCACATCATCGCCAACCTAAGTGCATCGAACTCAAAGATTTACGAAAGCCTGCCCGAAACCGTAGCACGCCAATTGACATTAGACCGCGACCCGCACGGCAACGTACAAGTGTCGCTGATTGAAACCGAAAAACTGTTGGCAGAAATGGTAGGCAACCGCCTCAACGAAATGGCAGCAGCAGGCAAATACAAAGGCAAATTCGCCGCACAAGTGCATTTCTTCGGCTACGAAGGTCGCTGCGCCGCACCGAGCAATTACGATGCAGACTATTGCTACTCATTAGGTTACACCGCCTCGTGTCTGATTGGCGCGGGCAAAACCGGCTATATGTCGTCCGTCCGCAACACCACCGCCCCCGCCGCCGAATGGCTCGCCGGAGGCGTGCCCATCACGATGATGATGAACATGGAAAAACGCCACGGCGAACTGAAACCCGTGATTCAAAAGGCATTAGTGCGCCTGGATGGTGCGCCGTTCAAGAAATTTGCAAGTCAGCGCAATGCGTGGGCGGTCAATACGGAATATGTGTATCCGGGTCCGATTCAGTATTTTGGTCCGACCGAGGTTTGCGACCAGCCTACTAAGACTTTGGCGATTGAGTTGGCGTGAATTTTGATGCTGGCACGTTCAGATTATTGAGCAGGTGCTGAGGTTGTGTTCTCCGATATACGAAATTTATTCAGATAAGAATCGGACAATGCAGATGTTAAATTCATTCCTCAATCTCAAACTTGTCTTTACCAATAAAAATAATCGAAGCGAAGCGCATATCGGCGCGACCGGCAAACTCACGCGAGTTTCGGTATTTTTCCAATTGTGCGCGGGCGTCATGCCTTGCTGAATGCAATGCTTTTCTATCGCCCTTTTTGAGGTACTTGAGTTCCCACACCCATTCGTATTTTATGTCGGGAAGTAGGGGGCTGCGCTGCAAAAAAATGTCGATATAGCCGTTCTCCACTTCTTTTTCGGTGAGCGGCACATACAACTTGCTTTGAAACAAACCGTTGAGCAGCATTATTTTGATGTGTTTTTCATTGAAGTGTTGCAAATCGCGGTTCGACAGGCGGCTGAAAATGTTTTTGCTCACATATTCGATGTAGGGGTGCAGATTGCCGGGGTAAGCCAATTGCCACACCGCATCGGTTTGTTGTCTCAAATCAATCATCACATCCTTGTTCCATTCCAGAGTCAACTGCTCCAGATATTCCCAATACACTGTCCGGATGGAATAATTAGGGATTTTCAAATACAACCGACCATCATGGTATTTATCCACCGTGAGCAATCCCAT
>BBRT01000058.1 GCA_001417715.1 Candidatus Symbiothrix dinenymphae | reverse complement strand
ATAAGAATTTCCGTTTGACATTGACCGATAAAGCAGCCAACCAATCTGTCATTGCGGGCTTGACCCGCAATCCCCTGCAAACTACACAGTTCGTTCCTACGGAGGAGATTGCGGGTCAAGCCCGCAATGACAGTAGGGTGGTTTATTTGGATAAAATAATTAATATATATCCGTCTGAACCGTATAACACAACGGTGGATACGCCCGGACCACCCGATGATTTGCGTTTTGAATTACGCGCCGAAGACGGTCGCCTGTTATTGGAATATCAACCCGAAACGTCCGACATCAAGCCTGTCCCCAACCCCGCCCGTGCAGCCAAAGACCCGAAAGACATGGCAAGTATCGAGCAACTCTACCTCACGGGCTTGCATCTGGAACAATATCGCCACGCCACCTACAACCCTCTTGACTACTATTCGGAGGCATTGAGCCGTGAGCCGGGGGATGTGCGTTGCAACAATGCCGTGGGATTATTATACATGCGCAAGGGACAATTTGCCAAAGCCGAGCCTTATTTTCGCAAGGCAATAGCCACCTTGACCGAGCGCAATCCAAACCCCTACGATGGCGAGCCGCATTACAACTTGGGCTGGTGCCTCAAGATGCAGGACAGAAACGATGAGGCTTACAAGGCATTCTTCAAAGCCACCTGGAATGCCGCGTGGCAGGATGCCGCCTATTTTGCAATAGCGCAAATCGACTGCATCAATCAGCGTTGGGAAGATGCCTTGGACAAGGTAGAGCGCAGTTTGCTCAAAAATTGGCACAACCACAAGGCAAGGCATCTGAAAGCAGCGATTTTGCGCAAGTCAGGCAAAAAAGAGGAAGCCTTGCAATGGATTGAAGACTCCTTGAAGATTGATAAATTCAATGTGGGCTGCCTGAAAGAAAAGGCATTATTAACCGGCAAATCCGTCGACGACTTGGCAAAAGCCTGCGCATTGCAGTTGCGAAAATCGAAACACGACGACCTCGAATATGCCTTAGACTATGCCGCAGCCGGATTGTATGAGGAGGCGGGCACGTTGGCGTACAGCAATTTTCCGCACCGCATCGAAGAAGTAAATATCCTGCAAGAGGCGATTAAACGCAATCCCAAGGACGCGAAGGCTCTCTATTGTTTGGGCAATTTCTGGTACTCCAAGCGCGAATATGCGGATGCCATCGCCTGCTGGGAGCAGTCAATAAAGATTGACGACACCTGTCCAACGGCATTGCGCAACTTGGCTTTGGCGTATTACAACAAGCTGGACAGGAAGGCGGAGGCTACCACGCTGTTGGAAAAGGCGTTTGCATTAGACTCAACCGATGCCCGCATTTTGATGGAACTTGACCAACTGTACAAAAAATTGGGTCGCCTGCACAGTGAGCGGCTGGCATTTTTGGAAAAATACCTCAAATTAGTAGAGCAACGCGACGACCTCTGCATCGAGCGCATCACCCTCTACAATCAACTTGGCAAATACGAAAAGGCAAAAAACCTGATTGCATCGCGGCAATTCCACCCATGGGAAGGTGGCGAGGGCAAAGTGACCGGACAATATGTGTTGTGCCGCGTGGAATTAGCCAAGCAGGCAATCGCCGCCAAGCGTTTTGCCGAAGCGTTGCAACTGTTGCAGGAAACGGAAACCTACCCGCCCAATTTGGGCGAAGGCAAACTCACCAACGCCGAAGAAAACGACATCGACTATTACAAGGGTGTAGCTTATTTTGGGCTTGGCGATAAAGAAACGGCGTTGGATTGCCTTGAACGCGCCACCGGAGGCTCATCCGAACCGCAACAGGCATTTTTCTACAACGACCAGCAGCCCGATAAGATATTCTATCAGGGATTGGCATGGGCGACGATTGGCGAAACAGACAAAGCCAGAAGTTGCTTCAACAAACTCATCGCCTACGGCGAAAAACACCTCTTTGACACCTGCAAAATCGACTATTTCGCCGTTTCGCTACCGGACTTGGCTATCTGGGACGACGACCTCAACGTCCGCAATCAAATTCATTGCAATTATGTGATGGGGTTGGGCTATTTGGGTTTTGGCAATGTTGACAAGGCAAAAGAATATCTCGGCAAGGTACTGGAATTGGATATCAATCATCAAGGCGCGCAAATACATTTAAAAATGATGTGAATTTGCGCATGCTAAAATCACAGTTCAGACAAATGCAGTTCATATTTTTCGTACCTTTGCCCCAATTATTCACAAATAAAAAACAATCATGCAAAAGGAACCTCAAAAGTATCCGGACTATGAACCGGAAGTGTCGATGGTGCGCGAACCGCCAACGGAGTATGGCTATGCCAACCCTCGCCTTTACACCTACGCCGATTATTTGACGTGGGCAGACGATAAGCGGCGCGAAATCATCAATGGTGTGGTCTACGATTTGTTTAGCGCGCCCAGAAGTTGGCATGCAAGTATTACAGCAAGTATTTTTCTTGCTATAGGCTGGTTTATCAAAAAGCGGAAGGGAAAATGCAAAATTTATCATGCGGCGTTTGATGTGCGTGTCCCTAAGCGACGAGAAACTGCGGACGGCAAAGTTTACAAGGTTGTGCAGACGGCTATTTGTGTGG
>BBRT01000057.1 GCA_001417715.1 Candidatus Symbiothrix dinenymphae | reverse complement strand
TTACCACCAAAGTATTCGCGCTGAAGTGGCGGCGCAGGCGGCACAAGTCACAAATGCCTCGGCACGGTCAAAGACCGTTACCGGTTTCGTTTACGATGAAACCGGCGATGGAATGCCCGGAGTCAACATCACCATCAAAGGTTCTTCTCGTGGAGTGGCGACTGACTTGGATGGTTCGTTCAAAATAGACGTTTCGCCGACGGATGTTTTGGAAGTTTCTTTTTTGGGGTACGACCTCTACACTGTGGAGGTGGGCGACAAAGCGAGTTTTGTGATTCCGCTCAAGCCCAAGTCGAATGAGTTGGATGAAGTGACGGTGGTGGCGTTTGGCACGCAGAAGAAAAGCAGCGTGGTTGCCTCCATTGAAACGGTCAAGATTTCCGACCTGAAAGTGCCCTCCTCGAACCTGACCTCTGCTTTTGCAGGGAAAATTCCGGGCTTGATTTCGTACCAGACCAGCGGCGAGCCGGGTGCGGACAATGCCCAGTTCTTCGTGCGCGGTGTTACCACCTTCGGGTACGCTGCCTCGCCGTTGATACTGATTGACGGCTTTGAATCCACTGCCGATGATTTGGCGCGCATGCAGCCCGACGACATCGAGAGTTTTTCTATTCTCAAAGATGCTTCGGCGGCGGTGCTCTACGGCTCACGCGGTGCCAACGGTATCATCCTTGTCACCACGAAAGGCGGACGCGAAGGCAAAGTAAAAATCAATGCGCGGGTGGATGTCAATGTGACCACGCCTACGCAGATTCCCGAAATGATTGGCGGCGTGGAATACATGAAGCTGTACAATCAGGCGCGTCTGTCGCGTAACCCTACACAGGGAGCCTTCTACAAAGAGCAGAAAATACAGTCCACCATGCGGGGCGAGAATCCGATGATTTACCCCAATGTGGACTGGTACGACATGCTGTTCAACAAGCAGACCGTTAACACGAAGGCAAACTTGAATATATCGGGCGGCGGAAAAATAGCTACCTACTTCGTATCGGCCGGCTACGAAAACGAAACCGGCTTGCTGAAAGTGGATAAGCGGAACAATTTCAACAACAATATCGACATCAACCGGTTCAATCTCCGCAACAATGTGATATTCAAACTGTCGCCTTCTACGACCCTGGATACCCGCATACAGGCGCGGTACGAGAAATATACGGGTCCTGCCACCTCGGCAAGCGATATTTTTAAGATGGTGATAGAAGCCAATCCTGTTGATTTTCCTGCCGTGTATGTGCCGGACGAAGCCCATATCTGGACAGACCACACGCTGTTTGGAAATACCGACATTAGCGGAACTCCGAAAAAGAACCCTTACGCCGAATTGGTGAAAGGATATACAACGAATGATGAAAGTACCGTTACCGCGCAGGCTACCCTGTTGCAGGATTTGGATTTTGTCACTGAAGGACTGAAATTTCAAGCCAAGGTATCCGCCAGTACGTGGAGTAAGTATGGCAACACGAGAACCTATAAGCCGTTTTATTACGGAGTAGAATCTTATAATCAGATTACCGGCGTGTATGAACTGACCAACATCAACCCGGGTGGGGGCGACAATACGCTTGGTTCAGCCGATGCTGCCCGCAGTACTTCCACCAAATATTATATGGAAGCTCGTGCGAATTGGGACCGTACTTTCGGCTTACATTCCGTCGGTGCCATGACGGTGTTCATGTTGCAGGAAAATTTGTTTGCCGTGAGCGGCGGCACCCTGTTTGAGACCCTGCCGGAAAGGAATGTCGGCAATTCGGGGCGTGTAACCTACGATTTCGACGACCGTTATTTCGCTGAATTTGGGTATGGATATAATGGTTCGGAGAAATTTACCGGCTCCAAGCGATTCGGTTTCTTCCCTTCTTTCGGCGCCGGTTGGTTGGTTTCCAACGAATCATTCTGGTCGCCCGCCAAGGACATTGTTGATTTGCTGAAATTCAAATTCACTTGGGGATTGGTCGGTAACGATGCCATTGCAGGGAGGACAGACCGTTTTCGCTTCCTCTCCGATGTACGGAAAGGCGGTACCGACAGAGGCTACAAATGGGGCGAAACCTTATGGGGCGGCAATTCGGGCTACCAGATACTCCAGTATTCCAACCCCGATATCGGATGGGAAATATCCGAAAAATACAATATCGGCTTGGAGTTAGGCTTGTTGAAAGGTTCTCCCTTAAAATTTCAGGTGGATGTTTTCAAGGAAAACCGCAGCAATATTTATATGGAGCGAGTGAATTTTCCGTCAACCTCAGGCTTGGAAGCCAAGATATATGGGAATGTCGGCAAAATGGAATCGCAAGGTATAGATGGCTCCATTGACTATCAGCAGTTTTTTAACAAAGATTTATGGTTGACAGGACGCGCCAATATGACGTATGCCACCAATAAATATGTAGAACTTGACGAGCCGGAATACGCTGATGCCTACCGCTACCGGAAAGGACACCCGGCAAGTCAGCAGTGGGGTTTGGTGGCAGAACGGCTTTTTGTGGACGACGAAGAAGTCGCCCGCTCCCCGACGCAGAACTTCAACGGCATCCCTAAAGCCGGTGACATCAAATATACGGACATCAACTGCGACGGCAAGGTGGATTTGACTGACCAAGTTGCCATGGGGTATCCCACAACGCCCGAAATACAGTACGGCTTCGGACTGTCCGCCGGAT
>BBRT01000056.1 GCA_001417715.1 Candidatus Symbiothrix dinenymphae | reverse complement strand
AAAGCACAATGGCGAAGGAGTTGGCGAAGCAAATCGGCTACACCTACATCGACAGCGGCGCAATGTATCGCGCCGTAACACTGTTTTGTTTACAAAAGGGGCTATTTGTAAACGATTCGTTGAATTTGGAGGCTCTAAAACGGGAAATCGTAAACATTTCCATTACGTTTGTAAACAATCCGTTGACAGGCAAAGCCGATACCTGTCTGAACGGTCAAAATGTGGAAAAGGAAATCCGCAGCATGGCAGTTGCCGAAAAAGTAAGTCCGGTGGCAGCAGTAAACTTCGTGCGCGAAGCACTCGTGCGCCAACAGCAGGCATTAGGCGCAGAAAAAGGCATCGTGATGGACGGTCGCGACATTGGCACAGTCGTTTTCCCCGATGCCGAACTGAAAATCTTCGTCACCGCAGCGCCCGAAATCCGAGCGCAACGCCGCCTCGCCGAACTCACCGCCAAAGGCGAACCCGCAACCTTTGAAGCCGTGCTGCACAACCTCACCGAGCGCGACCGCATCGACTCCACCCGCAAAGACGGACCGCTAAAACAAGCCCCCGATGCCATCATGCTGGACAATTCCAACCTCACCATTGCCGAACAAAACCAACAGTTGCTCGCAGTATTCGACCGGAACCAGCCCCATACAAAAACAAAAAAAAAACTCATAACTCATAACTCATAACTTTTTCGTACCTTTGCAGTCGAAATATGACAACAATAAAAAGCGATAGAGGTTTTTGGTTCATCGCAATGCTGCTTGGGGTGCTTTTGGGAGCGGCTTCTTGCGAGACGCACTATGTGGACGAAGGCTCCGGAGGTGCGCGTTATCCGCGGCCGGAGGCTGTGCTGAGCGGCGTGGGGGTGCACTGGACTGACCCTGCTACTGTTCCGAGTTTGGAAGGGCTTATGCGGGCTGCTGCTTATGCGCCTGCTGATGCTGATGCTGCGGCTTATGCGCCTGCGGGCGGCGAGGGCTGGGTGAATCCGGGTGCGGTGAATCCTGTTGTGCCGGATGATAACTTTTTGAAAATTTATCAGGCTGCTTGGAACAAGTTTCAGTGGCAAATTGAGCCTCGTCCTTATGTCTATGATAAGGGGAGCAACAGTTCGTTGCGCGACTACAAGCATGATGGGGAGAAGAATGTGTATGATGGGTGGGTGTACGATGTTGGCAGCAAACGATGGTACCTCAACAGTGCGCACGGTGACGGAGGTTTGGTGCTGGCTCTTGACCGCTATTGGGCTGATACATTGGATAATGCGTATGGTTGGGCACATGAGCATGGCGGAGCCGGCATTTTTCGCTCCGACAGAGACAAAGTCCGGTGGAAAGCGGCGAGTTCTGTCCGGATGCGTCAGGCGGCTTATGCGACTCTCTACAAGCAAGTTGAAAAAGCGTATTACGACCTCAAACTCTTTGTGGATGCCTACGGTGTAGCCAACCACCCCATCGCACAAGAGCTGCTCACGGATATGGGTTCGTACATCAAAAGCAATGTGGATGTCTCTCCCTTGCAAAACAGCGTCAAAGTTGACCACAGCGTGTGGAACAATACACCCATACCCGCACTTTTGGCACCACCTTACAACGACAGCCTCCGCTTTGGCAAATTCTATGCGCCGACAGCCATGCTCTCCAATGTGGTCATGGAGCAGCAGCAACAAAACCCGACAACACCCGTTTCGCCATCGCGCGTGGTGACCTCACGCGGCAAGCTCTTTGAATTTTTCTTCGGCTGCATTGATGTGGATGGGCAATATATCCCGTTCAGCCCCGGTGAGGTCGGCTTTCCTGTCTTCTCGTTCGACATCGTGACCTTCCTGCCGGCTGTGAGTTTGGGAGTTACTTGGGGCGACCCGCAACCGTCCTTTGAATGGAAAGACCGCGAGCATAATATGCCGGAGCGCCGTTTCCTCGACACCATCAAAGTAGCCATCGCCAAATGGGAGTTGT
The DNA here is from genome assembly GCA_001417715.1 of Candidatus Symbiothrix dinenymphae. Classification (GTDB taxonomy): domain Bacteria; phylum Bacteroidota; class Bacteroidia; order Bacteroidales; family Azobacteroidaceae; genus Azobacteroides; species Azobacteroides dinenymphae. The sequence goes on along the minus strand of BBRT01000056.1, from coordinate 498 downwards.
TTGAAAAGAGCATAGACCCTCGACCCTATTACCATGCACCCGGCAGTGTGTTTCCGTCAACGGCGGCGAATGCGTATGAGGTGTTTAGCAGAGCATCCGCGTCCGCATCATGGGCGTTGGACTATCATGAGGTGTGGGATACCATCATCATCAAACGCTACTGGTCTAACACGATTTCACCTTCCCCGCCCACACCAATGCCGGGCAGCTGGCAGTTGACGTTTGACGAGCGGGTGGCTGCGTTTAAGACTGCCGTGGCGAATATACAAGGCTGGATGGCACAAATGCAGGCTTCCGCGCTGTGGCACTTGGATAATGCCGGAACCTATCCGCTCCGGCAACTGTATGACAAGATGGCGGCCTTTATTGGCTTTCCCTCTACCCTCACGCCGGCGGACAGAAACGCATTTTCTTATAACACCTCCACCGGTTTCACTACATCTGCAACTCTCCCCGGAGATAAGACGTATCCCCTGTTTGAGTACTTCTTCGGGTTTG
>BBRT01000055.1 GCA_001417715.1 Candidatus Symbiothrix dinenymphae | reverse complement strand
GATATTCATCATAAAGAGAAAAATGTAAAAAAGTATGACATTGCGCAAGTAGATAAAATCATTCGTATAAATGACAAAGACGTAGGGAATAGACCCGCATCAGCAGACAATCGTGATTTAGGTCATGATTTGCATATTTATGTTTTTGAAAAAGGGGTATCCGGTCTTGTTCTTTTTACTTCCGGTTCTTCCGGCGAACCTAAAGGCGCACTACATGATTTTTCAAAACTGCTTAACAAATTTCGCGTAAAACGGAAAGCACTAAAGACGATTAACTTTTTACTATTTGACCATTGGGGTGGTCTCAACACGTTATTTCATATTATGTCGAATGGCGGAACTGTCATTGTGCTCGAAAATCGCAACCCTGAATATGTAGCCGATTTGATCGAGAAACATCAAGTTGAGTTGCTTCCTACTTCTCCGACGTTCCTTAATATGTTTCTACTTAGTCATGCGTATGAAGGGAAAGATTTTAGTTCGCTCAAAATTATCAGCTATGGGTCAGAGCCGATGCCTGAAAATCTTTTAATACGATTAAATGAGGTATTCCCCACGGTGAAATTGCAACAGACTTACGGGCTTATTGAATTGGGGGTGATGCGTTCCAAGTCGGAAAATAACGATTCGCTTTGGGTGAAAATTGGAGGAGAGGGCTTTGAAACACGAGTAGTTGACGGCTTGCTTCAAATAAAGTCCGATTCGGCTATGCTTGGTTACTTGAATGCACCAAGTCCTTTTACGGAAGATGGGTGGTTTATGACAGGCGATAGTGTGGAAGTGAAAGGTGACTATTTTAGGATATTGGGGAGAAAGTCAGAACTGATAAATGTGGGAGGGGACAAAGTGTTTCCACAAGAAGTGGAAAATGTGATTTTGGAAATGCCTGAAATATCAGATGTGGTTGTTTATGGGGAAAGTCATCCCTTGACAGGCAAGATAGTATGCGCAAAAGTGTCTTACCAAGGAACAGAGCCTAAATCTGAAATTGTAAAGAAGGTTAAAACATACTGTCGTCAAAAATTACAAAGTTTCAAAGTGCCTGTGAAGATTACGGTTGTTGACGAAGTTTTTGCAGGAGAGCGTTTTAAAAAGAACCGGTTGGGGTAACAAAAAACGAGGTAAATAGATTATTGTACTTTTGCGGCGTTAATTCAATAAAAAAATTATGATATATACTCTCGAACATTGTACGCAAGCAGACTTGCCTTTATTGCAAGATTTTATTCAGACATCGGAATATTAAGCTCGAATTTGCCTACAAAGCCCCGTATGATGATTATGTGATTTTTATGGTGATTCTGACCAGGATAGACCTAATATTTTGCCGTAATTTCAAAACTTGTTATTTAGTGCAGTTTAAAAACAAAATTTATGCAGCGAAAAAAAGTATTTATAAGCAGTGTGCAAGCTGAATTTTCGGCAGAGCGGCAGTTGTTGTGCGATTATCTCACAACCGATGCTTTGTTTGGTAAATTTTTCGATGTGTTTGTTTTTGAGCAACTTCCGGCGATGGATAGTGATGCGAAAAAAGTATATTTGGACGAAGTCAAACAATGCGATATTTACCTTGGTTTGTTTGGTAAAAACTACGGTTACGAAGATAAAGACGGCATTTCGCCAACCGAACGGGAATTTGACTGCGCCACCGAAAATCATAAAATAAAACTGATTTTTCTGACCAATCATACAAGTGACGAACGAGTGCCAAAGGAAAATCAACTGATAAAAAAAGCGGAACAGTTTGTTATTCGCAAGAATTTTTCTAACGATTTGGAACTGAAAACGGCTGTGTATAATTCGTTGATTCGGTTTTTAGAAGAAAATGAATATATTCGCACAACGCCTTTTGATGCCACATTCAATCGTTATGCCACCATAGAAGACTTGGATGAGGAAAAAATAAGAAGTTTTGTCTACACGGCACATCGCAAACGGGCGTTTCCATTTACACAAGATACGGAGATAGAAACGGTATTGACTCATCTCAACTTAATTAAAAATCAAAAAGTTACTAATGCGGCGCTTTTGCTTTTCGGTAAAAATCCGCAAAAGTTCTTTATTACGTCCGAAGTCAGATGTGCTCATTTTCACGGATACGACAAAGTGAAGCCAATCCCCAATTATCAGGTGTATAAAGGGGATGTTTTTCAACTTATTACGCAGGCGGTTAGTTTTGTTCTTTCCAATATTACGGTTTCGACCGGCGCGAGAGATAAAGGTGTGGAGGTCGATGTGAACTATGAATTGCCCGTGAGAGTGGTAACAGAAGCGATAGTCAATGCCGTTTGTCATCGCGACTATACGAGCAATGCAAGTGTGCAAGTGATGCTGTTCAAAGACCGCTTGGAAATTTGGAATCCGGGGCATTTGCCGTTTGGAATGACTGTTGCCAAATTGAGACAAAAACACAATTCTATTCCGGTGAATCCACTGATTGCCGAGCCTCTTTATTTAGCAGGTACGATTGAAAGAATGGGCACCGGCACGGAAGAAATGATTGATAAATGCATACAGGCAGGTTTGAAAGAGCCTGAATTTGTGGAAGAAGAAAGTTTTACGGTAACACTGTGGCGGAACGTATCGGTCGAGGATGCGGATACCCCCCAAGTCACCCCCCAAGTCACCCCCCAAGTCACCCCCCAAGTCACCCCCCAAGTCGAGGAATTGTTAGGTGTTTTGTCAGGGGATATGGATAGGCAGGAAATACAAAGTGCATTAAACT
>BBRT01000054.1 GCA_001417715.1 Candidatus Symbiothrix dinenymphae | reverse complement strand
ACGGCGACAGCGAAATCGGAATATCAATTTGCTGAACCGTAGGCAATTGACTCAACACACCGCTCTTTTCCCTGCGAATCAGAATGTCCGACAATTTTTCATTGAGTTGGTTCAGGTCGTAATAGCCATTGATTTTGTTGGGCTTTTCGTGGTCGAACAAGCAATGTTGATACGAAAATTCCCACAACGGTCCGAAAAAATACGGGTCTATTGCGCTGATAATCGAGAAAATATCAATCAGCCGGTTTTCAATAGGCGTGCCGGTAATCACCAATGTGTGTTTCGCTTTGAGTCGCTTAATCGAAGATGCCGTTTTTGTTTCGTAATTTTTGATTTTTTGCGCCTCATCCAAAATGAGAAAATCAAAATCGGCTCTGTTAATAGCCTGACTGTCACGCAAAACCGTTTCGTAATTGATGATGAAAAAGAAATTGTGTGTGTCGAGATACTGCTTTTCGCGCTCTTCGGGAATGCCCGAAACAATCACGGCTTTTTCGTCCGTAAATTTTTCAATTTCCTTTTTCCATTGCGACTTCAACGTTGCCGGACAAACTACTAATGTTTTGCGAAATCCAAACACCTGCTTCTTCAATATAGCAGTCGCAATAGCCTGAATGGTCTTCCCAAGCCCCATTTCATCGGCAATAATGGCGGCTTTGCGAAAAAGGGCAAACTTGACACCCTCAGTCTGATAAGGAAATAATTCGGCATGAATGGACGAAAAATCAACGTCCTGTTTTTCCCTCAACTCATTCAACATCAACGCCTCATAACGACGTTCTACTTTTTCGCGCACCTCCGGACGAATGCAAATCGTTTCGTAATTCTCGGCTTCCTCGATGAACGTCAAAAAAGTTTCAACCGCCGAATCTTCAATGAACGTGGATGTTTTGAAGAACTTGGAAATGAGCAATTTTTCATTCAACGGCAATTCATGCGGATAAAACCACGATATTTTGTAATCATTCAACGGGTCGCAATAAATCTCAATAAACGGATAAGTTTTGCTCAGGCGGTTGTATAACTCTTTGTCTTCTTTTAATTTACGAAACGCATACATGATATGTTTCGTTGTCCCAAGTTTATTCAACTGCGAATCCGCACTGTCGCTATAGCCCGTTTCGTGTTCAAAATCGCGTAAGAAAACCTTATATTGAACACCCGTTTCGTTAGTCAAAATGTGGTCACCATAGATATTATCCGCCCATTTGAGCCGATAATTAGCTTTTTCGGTCTTCGCCAAACGCTCGGCAAGCACCCGTTTAATCATCCCCTCGCGAGTATATTTCTTGTGTTCGGTGCGTTCTTGGGGTTGCAACGCCTTCAATTCTGCCTCATAGCGCAACAAACAAGCATACGAATAGCGATTCCAACCGATGCGCTCGCCGTCACATTCGGGAACAATATGTTCGCCATCATCAAAAATAAGCGAAACTTCCAAATGCTGATTCTCACCAACAACAGTCACCACAAAATCCACAGCCACAGCCGATTGCGACAAAAGTGTGCAGTCGTTGCTGTTAAACAAAATTTCGCCGGTAGCTAATTCTGTCGCAGCCATGTTTTGCCTGACTTGCTCAATGATGTTAGAAATTTTCATTTTGAATATATTTTTTTGCCAACTCGTTTAATATGCGCCTTTAACGCCTGATTTTCAAGGGTTGAATAATCAAGAATATCTATAAAATAAGGGAGATTGCTATCCTCAAAATCACTTTGCAGGCGACATACAACCTCTAACGGTATTTGGCTGTTCATAATCGCTAAATCAATATCGCTACCCTGCTTATGAGTCGCCTTAGCTCGACTGCCAAACAGATACACGGTGTTCACACGCGGATATTTATCCAAAATCGCATGAATTGTGTTAATATCTCTTTCTTTTAGACCAAACATACTGAATATTACTGAATTTTTCGTTGTTCAAGGAAAAAATGATACAATTTTTGCAACGCCGGATAAACAATTATCCGCAGTTTTTGCTCGCCAACTTCAAACTTTTCGCCATCATAATCGTGCGACAAGATATTTCGCAATGCCAATCCGTCTATAAGTTCCTGAGCATAATCAATATATCCGCTTTCTTGCGCCAAACGTACCGTATCTTTCGGCGAAGGTTTGAACATAAAACCTTTTTCTTCCAAAAAATCTTTCAACGTTTTCCAAGACAACTCCAACGTAAACTCAAAGCGTTGAACAAGCCCATTACGTTCCAATTCATTCAACTCTTCCGCCTCCATCGCCTCCCGCAGACGACTAAAAGCCTTTTCAAAGTTATCAAAACGCTGCAACCATCTAATATCTGACTCCATCATGCTTTTTCTTTTTGCTGCGCCAGCCAATCTTGCAGGAAAATCCAGCCGCATGACCCTACAAATGCCAAAAACACACAGCCGAGAATAAGCATTGATTTTTTAGGCTTGGCTGCCGCCAAAGGCACCACCGGCGGCTGAATGACAGTGTAAACCGGTGTTTCGTCTTGCACCTTCACTTTCGCCATC
>BBRT01000053.1 GCA_001417715.1 Candidatus Symbiothrix dinenymphae | reverse complement strand
CACAAAAAAAATTTGTTAAATGTTAAAGTTAAAATTAAATTTTATGAAGAAAAAGTGTAAATGTAAGAAGTTTGCAAACTTTGCAAAAAGTTTGCTTCTGAGCAGCATCCTCTTTGGGGGGGGGGGGCAAAGAATTTGCGCTGAGGCAGCGCATGAGGTGCCGCAAGAGGCGGCGCAGATTATTGAGGTGGCGATTCCCTCGGCACGGACGAAGACCGTTACCGGCTTCGTGTACGACGAAGGCGGAGTTGGAATCCCCGGTTCCACCGTTACCATCAAAGGGAGCTCTCGTGGAGTAGTGACCGATATGGATGGTTCATTCAAAATAGACGTTTCGCCGACGGATGTTTTGGAAGTTTCGTTTTTGGGCTATGACCTCTACACTGTGGAGGTGGGCGACAAGGCGAGTTTTGTGATTCCGCTCAAGCCCAAAGCGAATGAATTGGACGAAGTGACCATTGTCGCTTTCGGCAAGCAGAAGAAGAGCAGCGTGGTTGCCTCCATTGAGACGATTAAAGCCTCCGACCTGAAAGTGTCTTCTTCAAATCTTACCACTGCTTTTGCAGGTAAGATTCCGGGCTTGATTTCCTATCAGACCAGCGGCGAACCGGGACGCGACAATGCCCAGTTCTTTGTGCGCGGTGTTACTACTTTCGGGTACGCCACAGCACCGTTGATACTGATTGACGGATTTGAGTCCAATGCCGATGACCTGGCGCGTATGACGCCCGACGACATCGAAAGTTTCTCCATCCTCAAAGATGCTTCGGCGGCGGTGCTCTACGGCTCACGCGGTGCTAACGGTATCGTCATGGTGACCACCAAGAGCGGTCAGGAAGGCAGAGTGAGAATCAATGCCCGCGTGGATGTCAATGTGGCTACGCCCACGCAGATTCCCGAAATGATTGGCGGCGTGGAGTACATGCAGCTGTACAATCAGGCACTTTTGTCGAGGTATCCCGACAGGGAAGTCTATTACAGCGAGCAGAAAATTCAGTCCACCATGCGGGGCGAAAATCCGATGATTTACCCCAATGTGGACTGGTACAATATGCTGTTCAACAAGCAGACCGTCAACACGAAGGCAAACCTGAATGTGTCAGGGGGCGGAAAAATAGCGAACTACTTTGTATCGGCAGGTTTCGACAACGAAACCGGTCTGTTGAAAGTGGATAATCGCAACAATTTCAACAACAATATCGACATTAACCGGTTCAATCTCCGTAACAATGTGATATTCAAACTGTCGCCCACGACTACCTTAGACACACGCCTGCTGGCACGGTATGAGAAATATACGGGTCCTGCCACCTCAGCAAGCGACATCTTCAATATGGTGATAGAGGGCAATCCTGTGGATTTCCCTGTGGTATATGAGCCGGACCTCGCCTACCAAAATGTGGCTCATACAATGTTCGGAAACCGTCCGCTGGCAACATCATCAACAGGTATGAAAAGCAATCCTTACGCCGAAATGGTGAAGGGATATGAAACGAGAGACGAGAGCACCGTTACCGCGCAGGCTACCCTGTTGCAGAATTTGGACTTCGTGACCAAAGGCTTGAAATTACAGGCAAAAGTGTCCGCCAGTACCTGGTCAAAATATGGCATGAAAAGGACCTACAATCCGTATTTTTATGACTTGCAGGACTATAACCTGATTACGGGTGACTACCGGCTGTTTCGTCTTAACAACAATGGAACACCCGCGCTCACTCAGGCGGTGCCTGAGCGCACCAGTTCCGTCAAGTATTATTTTGAAGGCCGTGCGAACTGGGACCGTACATTCGGCTTACATTCCGTTGGTGCCATGACGGTGTTCATGGTGCAGGAAAACCTGTTCAGTGTTGCCGGTGGTGATATATTTGAAACTTTACCGGAACGGAATGTCGGCAATTCAGGCCGTGTGACCTACGATTTTGACGACCGCTATTTCGCTGAATTTGGTTACGGTTACAACGGCTCGGAGAAATTTACCGGCTCCAAGCAATTCGGTTTCTTTCCCTCTTTCGGTGCCGGTTGGCTGGTTTCCAATGAATCATTTTGGGAACCCGCCAAGGACATTGTTGATTTGCTGAAATTCAAATTCACCTGGGGATTGGTCGGTAACGATGCTATTGCAGCGAGGAAGGACAGGTTTCATTTCCTTTCGCAAATCTCGGACGGTGGCAGAGAATATAAATGGGGTGAACGATTGGATTACTCCAAGCCGGGATATTCAATAGTCAGGTATGCCAATCCCGATATAGGATGGGAAGTTTCCGAGAAATTCAATGTCGGACTGGAATTGGGCTTGCTTAAGGGCAGTCCGCTGAAAATGCAGGTAGATTTTTTCAAGGAGAACCGGAGCAATATCTATATGGAGCGTTCAAACATCCCGACAACGGCAGGATTGGAAACCAAGGTGTACGGTAATGTCGGCAAGATGGAATCGCAGGGTATCGACGGCTCTATCGACTACCAGAAGTTTTTCACCAACGATTTTTGGCTCACGGGACGTGTCAATATGACGTATGCCGCGAACAAATATACGGAATATGATGAACCTAATAATAAGGATGAATACCTCAACAGGAAGGGACGCAGTGCCGGTGTGCAGTGGGGTTATGTGGCAGAGCGCCTCTTTGTGGACGATGAAGAAGTGGCGCGCTCCCCGTCGCAGATTTTTGGAGGCAGCATTCCCCGAGCCGGCGACATCAAATACAAGGACGTCAACGGTGATGGCGTGGTAAATCAGAACGACCAAATCCCCATGGGCTTTCCCACAACGCCCGAAATACAGTACGGATTTGGAC
>BBRT01000052.1 GCA_001417715.1 Candidatus Symbiothrix dinenymphae | reverse complement strand
AGCGCGGACAGAGTGTATCGTGCGCTCCACTATATACATCCGCTCCGATATAGGGAGACGGTAAATTTCATGTAAAACATCCATTGTACGAGATGCTTTTCTTTTTTTCAGAGTTTCTGTTGCAACTGCTTCCATATCTTTATCATTTTTGGCGCAAAGGTACAAAATAGTTATGAGTTATGAATTATGTGGTCGTAAAAAAACGAAAGGGAAATTTGTCGTCAGACACTAATTAGAAAAAAGTTTGTTTGTTTGAAAAATAATGCTTACCTTTGCGGTATCAATTAACGGTTCTTCAAATTATCCCCCGCGCAAGCACACGGGGAAGAAGATGGAAGAACCGTTCGTTGTTACAATATACGCATATAATAAAAAAAAAACGGCATTGCGAATTAAATATATATTTGTATCTTTGCAGCCAAAAATAAATTAAAATGAACAAAATGAATTTAATAAAGTATTTCGCTGTAATCCTGCTGACAGGTTCATTCTCTTGTTGTAATAACGCCGGATTTACCGTAAAATCTCCTGACGGAAAATTCTCCCTGCAACTTGTGCCGGATAACACCGGCAGTTTGTCCTACAAAGTTTTTAACGGGCACACGGAAGTGATTTCAATCTCTGCCATGGGCGTTACCGGCGCGGACTCGGCTTGGTCGTTTGTGGAAAATCTTACCTTTGTGAAAGCATACGCGGAGTCCATTGACGAAACTTACCAACTCCCTACCGGAAAAGTAAAGACTTACCACAATCAATGCACTGAGAAGCGGTACTGTTTTCGCAATAAAGCAGGAAATGAAATAACCATCGAATGTCGCGCTTACAATGACGGAGTTGCCTTTCGGTATGTCATTGAGAAAGAAGGAGATATCGAGATTATTTCCGAAAACAGTTGCTTTGATTTACCCGGAAACGCCACCACATGGATGATGAATTATGCACCTCATTACGAGAATTTTTATCCTAAACGGGAACTGTCAATTATCGGCGATGAACAATTGTCGTATCCGGCACTTATCCAAACAGGCACTCAATGGCTTTTGCTCACAGAAGCGAACGTCTATAATCATCCGGCCACTCATCTTCAAAAAGTGCGGGAAAATTCACTGAAAGTCGTTTTTCCCGAAAAATCATTCACGGTTTCCAATCTCTATGAATCGCCCTGGCGGACGTTTATTATCGGCGACCGGTTAAAAACCATTGTAGAATCCACGATGGTCGAAAACTTGAATCCGCCATCCGTCATTCAAGACATGTCGTGGTTGGAGCCGGGAGTAGCCGTTTTCCCCTGGTGGGGGAATTATGGAGCTAATTCTTACATTGATACGCTTAAAGCATACGTCGATATGGCAGTAGAAATGAATTGGCAATGGATAGAATTTGATGTGGCATTAGTGGGTATGTATGAAAACAGCATGCCGACCAAACTTTGGGAAACAACGCCCTGGCTCAAAAAATTTACGGATTACGCCAACGGCAAAGGCATCAAAGTCTATGGCTGGGATGGATTTGATGTTCTGAAAACCAAGGAAGGACGTGACCATGTGTATGGCAGCTATCGTGATTTGGGCATCAAAGGCATTAAAATCGATTATGTGGATAATGACAAGCAGCATGCCATGCAATTCAGAGAAGCGGCAATGAAAGAGGCGATTGATTACGGGCTGATGGTTAGTTTTCATGGCGAAACCCTACCTCGCGGGCAACGCCGAAAATACCCGAACCTGATGACTTGCGAAGGAGTCAGAGGGTCTGAGTATTATACATTTCAAGGGAGCAAAGGTCCTAATTCCGGACATAATTGCACGCTTCCATTCACGCGAAATACCGTAGGTCCGATGGATTATACCCCTGTTACGTTTACTATCCGCAACGAAAACCCCCGCTCTACCACGTATGCACACGAATTGGCTTTGCCGTTTATCTTTGAATCAGGCTGGGTTTGCATGGCAGATAGACCGGAAGCATATTTAAATTCTCCGGCAAAAGAAATACTAAAAAAAATCAAAGCCACTTGGGACGAGACGATTTTTATAGACGGCTATCCGGGCGAGTACGTCTGCATGGCGCGCCGACACGACAACGAATGGCATTTAGGTGCTATCAATGCCGGAACAGAACGTACCATCTCAGTCAAGTTGGATTTTCTGAAAAAAGGAAGCTATACCTTCAAAGTATATGAAGACCATCCCGAAACGCCCATGACCAATATTAAGATACGCGAAGTAACGGCATCGGCAGGCGATGTGTTGCAGTTCAAGTTGATACCGAATGGAGGCTTTTGCATGGTAATAGAATGAAATCTTTGCATCCTGAATTGTATAAAAATAACATATAATAAAAAAAAATATATACCTTTGCGGAACTTTAGTAAATAAAAAGAGTAAAAATGAAAATAAAAAGAGTAAAAATGAAAATGAAAACAGTAAGTAAGTGTTGTGTAGCAGTATGTCTTTTGTCAGGCTTTAATGCCTACGGTAAAGACGAAATTCGCCCGTATTCCGTTTTGCCCGAGCCGCAGCAAGTGGCATACAGCAAAGGTTCTTTCAAATTGAAAGATAAACTGACAATCGCGTTCCCGCCAAAGTTGGCAAACGAAGCAACATATTGTAGAGACGTGGCGCGCCACGTCTCAGCCGCCGCAAACCCCATCCTGCAAGAAGGCAAAAAATCGGGCGACATCACCCTCGTATTAGATGCCTCCGTGCTGTCCAAACATCCGGAGGGATATATTTTAGACATTCAGTCGAAAGGGATTGTCATTAAAGCCAATGCGCCTGCCGGTATTTTGTATGGGATACAGACTTTGCGGCAATTGCTTGGGGCGGCATTGCAGGCATCGGGACAGGCGG
>BBRT01000051.1 GCA_001417715.1 Candidatus Symbiothrix dinenymphae | reverse complement strand
GGTGGAGGTGAGGATTGGCTTTTCTACCGAGCTATAATCCCTACGGGATAAAAGGCTATGTATATTTGTCCCTACGGGATAAAACACCGTTTGCGAAATAATAGCACCTGAAAAAAAGATTTAGCCCAAAAGTGAGTGATTTTTTTATTTGGTAGATAGTAGAAATATATCTACCTTTGCGGTGTCAAACAATAATTCATAGTCAAACAAAAACAATGAAACGATACAGGGTAGTTGATGTTCTACGGATGCTGAAAAATGACGGCTGGTATTTGGTTATAACCGAAGGTAGCCATCGACAATTTAAGCATCCTGTTAAAAAGGGACGGGTAACCGTTAATGGAAAGGAAAGTTTAGTGCTTTCACAGTTTTTGTTAAACAGTATTTTCAAACAGGCGGGCTGGCGTTAAAGCCGGTCCCAAAAATAAATAAATTATATGAAAACAATTAAGGTACAAATTTATTGGGACAAAAATTATGGTGCAGTTAGCGACAGTGTCTTAGGCTGTGTTGCGGTGGATACCTCGTTAGATGGCATTAAAAAGTCCTATGAAGTGGCTTTGAAATTGCATTTTAAGGGGATGAAAGAGGATGGCGAGAGTGTGCCTGATGATTATCGTTTAGAATTTGAGTTAACTACTCAGGCATTGTTGCATTCGCTTGAAGGAAAAACCACATTGACGGCTATACATAAATCATCCGGCATAAACTTAAAGCAGTTAAGCCACTATTACACAGGCGAAAAACGACCGCGCCATACACAGCGGCGGCGAATAGTGGACGGCATCCAAAAAATAGGTAAAGAATTAGCATCTGTTGTGTAATTTATAATGCTGATTCAGCAAGAGCCTTTTGATTATCCAACAGTTTTTCTGCCACCGGCGAATCAGGATTTTCAGGATTAAAAGATTTTCAAGATTATCATAAAAATCAATAAAATCATACGAAAATCAAAGTTCAGACAAAAAAAGTGCCCCTACTAATGCCCCTCTTGCAACAATTTCCTATACTCCCCATTTTTCAGCACCTCCACTGCCCTTTTTACGGTGGGGTCGGTGCGTAGTTCGTGGCTGAGTGCTCCTTTTTGGTAGTAATATTGGAGCATGATTTCTTGGGCGAGTATTTCGGAAATTTGCTTTTTGTGGAGTTGCAAATCGCGTTCCAAATCGGGTTTGAGCTTGTTTTCGAGGTTTTGAAACTCGGCGGATGCTCCTTCATAATAGCCTTCAAATTCCATTATCTTTTTCAAATTGGCTAATGTTTTTTCGCTTTGGCGGTCGTAAGTGAAGTTTTTGGACTTCACATAGTCGGCAAATTCGGCGTATGTGGCATCTGTTACCACAAATTTGTCGGGCTTGGCAATGTTCGGGTGTTTTACCCGCCAATTCGCCACAAAATCGAAAAATAAATCGCCGGCTTGCAAGTAGAAAAGCATGGTTGGCTGTTTTTCGTTGTCATTGAGCACAATATCCGGCAAAATGCCGCCGCCATCGCGCACAGGACGTTTGTTGCGGGTGTAATACACCGTTGTCAAACTGTCCGGAATGGCAGAAACGTGCCCGTTTTCATCCCGTTGCGCATAGTTAATCGCCTGAATGGAGCGACCGCTTGGGATGTAATATTTGGCAATCGTCACTTTCAATTGCCCCTCAAAAGGCATTGGGTAGGTGCCTTGCACCAATCCTTTGCCGTAGGTTCGCGAACCAATAACCACTCCTCTGTCCAAATCCTGAATCGCTCCTGCCACAATTTCCGACGCGGAAGCCGAATTGCCGTTCACAAGCACCACCAGCGGCATATCCGGCGCAACAGGTTGTGCTGTAGCGCGATATACTTGGTCCATCTGCGGATTTTTTCCACGCATCGAAAGCAATGTTTCGCCTTTTGGCAGAAAATTGTTGAGAATATCCAAACATTCTTCCACCGAGCCGCCGGTATTGTCGCGCACGTCAATAATCAATGAGCTGATTTTATGTTTTTTTTGCAAATCTGTCAACGCTTTTTTGAATGATTGCGCCGCACTGCCGGACGAAAATGCCGACAGATAGATGTAGCCAACATCCTTTCCGACAGTGCCATAATAGGTCACCGGGTCGATATGGATGAGTGAGCGTTGGAGGGTAGCTTCGCGCGAAGTGTTCTCGCCACGCCGCCGGTAGGTGATGTTGAGCGGCGTATTAGGTATCCCTTTGAGCAGCGCGCTGGCTTCTGCGGTGGTTTTGCCTGCCATGCTGACCGAGTCGATGGTCAAAATCTCATCGCCCGGAATCAGTCCTGCACGTGCGGCAGGCATACCTTCGTAAGGCTGATTGATGATAATTTTGCCCTCACGCATGGTAATAATCGAGCCGATGCCGCCATATTCGCCCGTGAGCATAAACTTGAAATCCGACATCTTCTCCTCCGGCACATACTCGGTATAAGGGTCTAAATTGCCCAACATATAGCTGATATCGCCCTCAATCGTCTTTTTTACGTCGATAGAGTCCACATAATACAGGCTCAGATGTTTAAAGATATTGTTAAACACATCCATGTTTTTAAGTATCTCAACACGCTGATTTTCAGATAGTTGAGCCGACATCACAGTCGAAAACCCAACCCAGCAACACACTAATACAACAACTTTTTTCATATTCTTTATTCAAAATTCGGTGCAAAGGTAAGTAAATTATGAGTTATGAGTTATGAATCATGAGTTAATTTTCAATAAAATTTTTGGGTAAGTTCAATTGTTACTATACAGCACCGGGCTTAAGTCAACAGGAAAGCAGGTGATGCCGATTGTCTGTTTTTACCTGCGATGTTAGAGAAGACAGTTGTCCCGCTACCTGATGGTTGCGGCTATTTGAAAGGCAA
>BBRT01000050.1 GCA_001417715.1 Candidatus Symbiothrix dinenymphae | reverse complement strand
ACCCGCAGAACCTACCCGCGAGGGTCATACCTTTGGTGGATGGTATTCCAATGCCGCCTGCACAGGTACAGCGTGGGACTTTGTCACCAACGAGGTAACAGCAGACACCACACTGTATGCCAAGTGGACAATTAATAGCTACACCGTGACTTTCGATGCGCAAAGCGGTAGCAGCGTTGCTTCGCAAAGCATAGAGCACGGTGCACTTGCCATACAACCCGCAGAACCTACTCGCGATGGTCATACCTTTGGTGGATGGTATAATGGTGATGCAGAATGGAATTTTGATTCCAACATTGTGACGGCAGATTTGACACTTACGGCACAATGGACGGCAAACGTCACCGCCATAGAAACAGTAGCAACAGAGAAATTGCAGGCATATCCCAACCCCACCACCGGCATAGTATATGTGAACAACGCCAACGGCACCGAAATCAAAGTGCACAACCTGAACGGCGAATTGCTGCAAACAACCCGCGAAAGCCGCATAGATTTGTCAGCCGAGCCGAGTGGTGTTTATCTGCTGCGGATAGGTGAGCAGACTTTGAAAGTGGTGAAGCAGTAGTCTGAACTGTGATTTTAAGATGATTTTAATGATTTGTATGATTAAAAACAATCATAAAAATCAATAAAATCACACGAAAATCAAAGTTCAGACAAAAGGATTGGCAGGATTTTTGATAATCCTGTCAATCCTTTCATCTTGCAAATCAAGGTTCAGACAATCACAGCCACAGCGGTTCATTTTCCCAATCATCAGGGAAGCCTATCGCCCGCTTATCCACAGTAGGGTATTGCGCCAGCAGCGATTTCAGCTTATCTGTAAAAACGTTGTTTGTTGAAACTGTAAATAGCAAGTATTTAATCATGCAAATACGGTAATAAATGCGCTTCATATCGGTATTTGAGGTGTTTATCCATGGGAAAGTTGGATTTCTGAGGTCGGTAGGAATTAGTGGAATCGCTCTGTTCCAAATTCTGTGGTGGTGTCCACAGAAATTTCGGAGATTAATGAGAGATAGAAGCCATGACGAAAAAACAGCAACAGGCAATTGAAAATGATTGGCTATTTTTTTCTGAAGATTCTTGCTATTTAAATTAGTGTACAGATTGCACAATACGCCCAAAGGCACAATTTCAGCAATCATCCATGCAGGCGGATATTGATTGGCATATTTGTTTCGAAAATGAACAATGAAATCCTCTTTTGTCCTGTCCAATTCAGTGTTAATAAGGCATAACGTTTTTAAGAAAATCCCTTGGTGATGAAAACACATGGCATTAGTCATCCAAAAAACATCGTTCAGTTCGTGGCTTACCCAATTACTCATCGCACTCCTCACGGCAACCTCTATCTTCTCAATCTCGTTGAAAAGTAAAATTCTCAACTTACGGTCGAAGCGGTACATATCCATTACCAAATCAAACGTTGAATCCTCTTTGTAGAGATGGTCTGTTTTGGGGTCTTTCAACAACGGATAGCAATAGGCACTCAGCCTGAAATAGCCAATATTTGTGAGATAATCGGCGGCTTGTTGTTCATTGGCAATGAATAATCCGCGACTTTGAAGCAGAGGAACTAAATCCTCCGGGAGTATACACGTCTTGGTGTAATCGACTTTCATACAGTTATTTAAGTTATATTATGAAATAAAACGGCCCGCTGATTTGAGCATTGTAAAGAGGCTTTGCGGGCACTATCGGGGGCAAAGGTACGACATTATTTTTAATCCACCAAACATTTTTGAAGTTTTTTTTCAAAAAGGGGGCTTTTTATTGGTCAAAGTGGTGAAGCAGTAGTCTGAACTGTGATTTTAAGATGATTTTATTGATTTGTATGATTCAAAACAATCATATAAATCAATAAAATCATCTTAAAATCAAAGTTCAGACAGAAGAATTTTTTATGATTAAAACAATCATACAAATCAATAAAATCACACGAAAATCACAGTTCAGACAAGAGGATTGGCAGGATTTTTAATAATCCTGCCAATCTTTTCATCTTGAAGAGCCAAGTGGTATGATTGCGGATAATCATATTTTTTATTCTGCCCCCTGATATAAAAAATCGTTATATGGAAATCGCCGGATGTGAATTTCTTTTACTTTTTGATACAGTAGGGCTTTCAGTTCTTCTATGTTTTGGCGTTCTTGGGCGGAAATGAAGATGCAATTTTCGCTTAGGTGGTTCATCCATGTGCGTTTCAGCTCTTCTAAGGGGATGTTGGCTTTGGTGCGCGGGGTGAGGTCATCGCTGTCTTTTTCGATGTGTGCGAAAGCGTCGGTCTTGTTGAAGACGATGATGGTGGGTTTTGGGGTCTTGATGATGTCGTTGAGGGTGTTTGTGACCACTTCCAATTGCTCTTCAAAGGCGGGATGCGAAATATCGACCACGTGCACCAGCAAATCGGCTTCGCGCACCTCGTCGAGGGTCGATTTGAACGACTCGATGAGTTCGGTCGGCAACTTGCGGATAAACCCCACCGTGTCGGTGATTAAGAATGCCAGATTTTCGATGGTAATCTTGCGTACAGTGGTGTCTAAGGTGGCAAACAGCTTGTTTTCGGCAAATACGTCGGACTTGCTGAGCAGGTTCATGAGGGTGGATTTGCCCACGTTGGTATAGCCCACGAGTGCCACGCGGACGAGTTTGCCGCGGTTTTGCCGCTGGTTGGCTTTTTGTTTGTCAATCTCTTTGAGGTCTTCTTTGAGTTTGGCAATTTTGTTGAGAATGATTCGGCGGTCGATTTCCAGCTGCGTTTCGCCGGGTCCGCGCATTCGCATCCCGCCGCTGCCGGTGCCGCTTTGTCGTTCAAGGTGTGTCCACAGCCGTTTCAGACGGGGGAGCATGTAGTTGTATTGCGCCAACTCGACCTGCGTTTTGGCGTGAGCCGTTTGAGCACGGGCGGCGAAAATGTCGAGGATGAGGCTTGTCCTGTCCATTATTTTCACTTTCAGTTCGGCTTCGATGTTGCGCAACTGTTTGGGACTCAGCTCGTCATCGAAAATCACCATGCCTGTTTCGTTGTTCTCATCTTCGGTGTAGGCTTTGATTTCCTGCAATTTTCCGGAGCCAACGAACGTGACGGGGTGGGCTTGCTCCAGCCGCTGCGTGAAGCGTTTGACGGTGCGAATGCCGGCAGTATCAGCCAAAAAGTCCAGTTCATCCAGATATTCTTTGGCTTTTTGTTCATTCTGCGCCGGCGTAATCAGCCCCACAAGCACCGCATTCTCCGTAATTGCATCAGTAAGTATAAATTCTTTCATTCCGTTTTTTTTTTATGAGGTGCAAAGGTACACTTTTTCTTTATTTAGCTGAAGAACGCCCGTAAATTCATGCCCTCACGACCTTCACAAGCCCCCCTCGCCCCAGCTGAATAATGGAGGAGGGGATGCTTTTTTGCTTGTCCGATTGACGGTATTTCACTACAAAATCGACTGCGGATTTTATTTCGGGCGCAATTTCGGAAAAATTTGCCGGCGTGGGTTGCCCGCTGATATTGGCAGAGGTGGACACTAACGGGCTTTTCAGCTGACGACACAGTTGTTGCGAAAATGCCTCGCGGGTGACACGAATGCCGAGTGTGCCGTCTGCTGCAATGAGTTCGGGAGCCACATTTCGCGCACCGGAATAGATGATGGTCAGCGGCTTGTCGTCCACTTCGATTAAATCGAGGGCGATGTCCGGCAGTTCGTCCACATAATAATCCAATTTGGCGGTGGTGTCAATCAGCACGAGCATTGCCTTGCTGTCTGCCCGTTGCTTGATGCCGTAAACCCTGCGCACGGCTTCGGAGTTGGTGGCGTCGCAGCCAATCCCCCACACGGTGTCGGTCGGGTAGAGGATGACCCCCCCCTTGCGCAACACCTCCACGGCTTGTTTGATGTCTTCTTCCAAGTTAGAGGAGGGCTTTAATTTTAGCTTCGATGGCATCTTTGCTCGCTGCGCCCACGATTTTGTCCACTTGCTTGCCTTCTTTGAAAAAAAGGATGGTTGGGATGCTCAGGATGCGATATTCGGTCGGCAAATCAATGCAATCATCCACATTGCATTTGCCGATTTCCACTCTGCCGGCGTACTCTGCTTCCAATTCCTCGATGATTGGACTAATCATTCTGCACGGTCCGCACCATTCCGCCCAAAAATCCACTACTAATGATTTGTCACCATGCAACAACTCTTCGAAATTGTCGTCTGTAACTTGCTTTGCCATAACGTTTTATATTTTCTTAATTTTTAATATTTCAAACAAATTTATTTCTGCCAAATCTCCCAGCCCGCAAAGGCTTGTAGCAGCAGCATTTCCAAACCGTTTTTGACGGTGGCACCGCATTTTTGCCCGTGCTTCATAAACTGTGTTTCGTTCGGATTGTAGAGCAGGTCATACAGTAAATGCGTGTCAGTCAGCAAATTGTATGGAATATCCGGGCACTCGTCCACATCAGGCCACATCCCAACCGGCGTGCAATTCACAATCACCGTATGCAAAGCCATCACTTCGGGGGTCAATTCGCTGTATGTCAGGGGAAAATGCGGGTCAAGTTCGCAAAGACAAGGCGCTTTCTTTCGTGACACAAAAGTTGAGGTAACGCCTAACTGCTTTAATCCGTGAAACACCGCTTTCGCCGCCCCACCGGTGCCCAAAATCAGGGCTTGTTGGTGATTGCCATATTTGATTTCCGTTGCGATGGACTCTTTGAAGCCGATGACATCCGAATTGTGGCCAATCAATTTGAGTTTGCCTTTCTGGCTGCGGTCAAATTTAATCACATTGACGGCACCAATGGCCTTCGCATGGCTGTCTAAGCCATCCAAAAACGGGATAACTTGCTCTTTATACGGAATAGTAACATTCAGCCCCTTCAAGTTCGGATTATTTTTAATCACTGACTTAAAGTCCTGAATAGCAGGGATTTCAAAATTGATATATTCCGCATCAATTTTCTCAGCCGCAAACTTGTCATTGAAATAGTTCCTCGAAAAGGAGTGTTTCAGCGGAAATCCAATCAGTCCGTATAAATCTTTCATATTAGATATGCCTCCACGTTCTTTTTGATGCGGTCGGCTACATCGTTGGCATCTGCTTTGATGAATTTTTCGCCTGTGATTTTTTCAAACAATTCGATGTAGCGTTCCGATACGTTTTCGCAATAGGCGGTGGTCATCTCCGGCACTTTTTGTCCGGTTTGTCCTTGGAAACCGTTTTCCATCAACCACTTGCGAACAAATTCTTTGGAGAGTTGCTTTTGTTCTTCACCCTGTGCAAACCGTTGCTCGTAGCCTTCCGCATAGAAATAGCGCGATGAATCGGGGGTGTGAATTTCGTCAATCAGATAGATTTTGCCGTCTTTTTTGCCAAATTCGTATTTGGTGTCTACGAGGATTAAGCCCTTTTGAGCGGCTATTTCGGTGCCTCGTTGAAACAAAGCCTGCGTATAGCGTTCCAATTGTTCGTAGTCTTCCTCGCCTGCAAGCCCTTGTGTGATGATTTCCGGTTTGGAGATGTTTTCGTCATGTCCGGCGTCGGCTTTCGTGGTCGGCGTGATGATGGGGTGCGGGAATTTCTCGTTTTCGCGCATCCCGTCGGGCAAAGCAATGCCGCAGAGGGTGCGTGCGCCCGTTTTGTATTCGCGCCAAGCACTACCGGTGAGGTAGCCCCGAATCACCATCTCCACCTTGAACGGTTCGCAACGCACACCCACCGTAACCATCGGGTCGGGGGTAGCCTGCTTCCAATTCGGCACAATGTCCGCAGTGGCATCCAAAAACTTGGCGGCTATCTGATTGAGCACCTGCCCTTTATAGGGAATACCCTGCGGCAAAATCACATCAAAAGCCGAAATGCGGTCGGTAGCAATCATCACCAGCGTGTCCTGCCCAATGGAATACACATCGCGTACCTTGCCGTGATAGACATTCGTCTGCCCCGGAAACTTGTAATCTGTTGTTGTCAACGTATTTGTCATATTCTTTCTATTTTCGGGCACAAAGATAGTGAAAAGTTATGAGTTATGAGTTTTTCTTTTAGGGCAACCGCATCAAATTTCAGCGATACCTGCAATTTTGCTTCCGTCTGTTACCCCATACGGGGTAGTTGCTCATCATAAAATGCGGGTGGAGAATAAGGGGTCAGAGCAATCCGATGCTATTCAATTCTTCGGTGGAGAGTCCGGTTATTCTAATAACAAAGTCAAGGGACATCCCTTCCTGAATGCACTTTTGTGCAATTTCATAGGTGTTTTGCCGGATGCCTTTTTGTACACCTTGCTGCATGCCCTCTTCTATGCCATCTTCTCGGGCACATTCTACTTCGCTTCGCACATCATTGTACTGCAACAGATTTTTTTTATACGTTCTCATATCTTCTTCTTTTAAATTTTCAAATTCTGCTAATTCGAACAATTCGTCGAATATTTCGCCTTGTATCGCCGCCGGTTGCTCGTGCTGCGTAGGTCAAATTTCTGTTCATGAAATGCTTTTGTCTACCCACTTGCATCTCAATCACGAACTGCGCACCCGTTTCGTCCGTGCAATACAAATCAAAAAACGCTTTCCGGTCCCCTTTTCGGCGACCTAACTGTTCCACATTGAGATAGTCGATGTAAACTATCGTCTTCTTCCCCTTCAAAAGTGCATTCAAAAAGCTGATTAGCAACACTTTGTTTGCAAAAATGTGTTTGAATGCAAAATCATTTTTTAAATCCAAATAACGCCCAAATTCTACTGTCTTCATAGAAATATGAATATAATGTTCCAGCTATTTAATCGCTTTGATTAAATAATCGCTGCAAAGGTACGAAAAAGTTATGAGTTTTGAGTTATGAGTTTTTTTTCCGGCTAAAAATCCAAATCTACAATTTCATTCATAATTCTTCATATATTTTTTTGTTTTTACTCCTTTTTCCTTCGCGCTTTACCGTATGCCGGAATGCTAAAACGGCTAAATTCACTTCCAGAGTTGTTTCTGTTTCGGTGGTTCCCAATTCATTGCCAATTAAGTCGGAAAGGATTTCGCCGCTACGATTCAGTCTGCTTTTTCGTGCTTGCTCATCGGGCAGTTGGCTGCATTCGGCAATGGTGCGCGACAGTTCTTTCAATTTTGCAAACGTTTCGATGATTTCGATGGTCGTTTGCGTTGCGGTAGGGCTCTTAAGAATTGTTGCCAGCATGTATAAGCCTTTTTCGGTGAAGGCAGTTGGCAAAACCGATGAGTGCTTCAATGGATTGAACCGGTCAAAAATTTTGACCAGTTCAATCTTTTCTTCGCTACTTACATCCCAAAGATAGCTTTCCGGAAATTTGTCAGGATTGTTTTTAACCGCCTGATTGATTTCCTTCGTCTGCACCCCATACAACACTGCGACATCGCTGTCAAGAATAACACTCTCGCCTCGCAAGTTGAGCACCTTGTCCTCAACTTGATTGAATTTTACAATTTCATTCATATTCTTCATATATTTTTTTGTTTTTACTCCTTTTTCCCTCTCGCTTCACCGTATGCCGGAATGCTAAAACGGCTAAATTCACTTCCAGAGTTGTTTCCGTTTCGGTGGTTCCCAATTCATTGCCGATTAAGTCGGAAAGGATTTCGCCGCTGCGATTCAGTCTGCTTTTTCGTGCTTGCTCATCGGGCAGTTGGCTGCATTCGGCAATGGTGCGCGACAGTTCTTTCAATTTTGCAAACGTTTCGACAATCTCAATTGTTGTTTGTGCTGCTTTCGGGCTTTTTAAGATTGTTGCCAACATATAGAGTCCTTTTTCGGTGAAGGCTTTAGGCATTACTCTGGTTTTTGCGAAGTTTGCGGTGGAAATTTTCCACCGCAAATCTTCAAACTCTTCATTTTCGAGTTCCAAGATGTATCCCTCAGGAAACTTATGCGGATTGTTTTTGACCGCCTTGTTAACATCTCTGGTTTCCACCCCATACAACACTGCGACATCGCTGTCAAGAATAACACTCTCACCTCGCAAGTTGAGAACCTTGTCTTCAACCTGATTAAACTTTACAATTTCTTTCATGTTTTTTTTATTTTAAATTAAAATCGTGGCAAAGGTAGGTTGTTATTGTTGAGTATCCAAACTTTTTTTGTTATCTTTTTGTTATCTTTTTGTTATTGTTTTGTTATCATTTTGTTATCATTTTGTTATCGGCATCGTAGAGACTGGGGTGCGTGGAAAAATAAATGACAAAAAATGATTCATAATTCAAAATTATTTTATACCTTTGCGCCCGATTTTTAATTCTATAAAAAAAAAATAATAAGATGAGTTATTTATTTACATCCGAATCTGTGTCTGAAGGTCACCCTGACAAGGTTGCTGACCAAATTTCAGATGCTCTACTGGACCAGTTTCTGGCTTATGATGCTGAGTCTAAGGTAGCTTGCGAAACATTAGTGACCACCGGGCAGGTCGTAGTTGCCGGAGAAGTGAAATCAAAAGCCTACGTGGACATCCCGGAGGTGGCTCGGCGCGTGATTAAGCAGATTGGTTACACCAAAAGTGAGTACCAGTTTGAAGCCGAATCGTGCGGCATTCTCAATGCCATTCACGAGCAATCGGGCGACATCAACCGTGGTGTGGAGCGCTCAGAGGCACTTGACCAGGGTGCGGGCGACCAGGGAATGATGTTTGGTTACGCGACCAACGAAACGGCAAATTACATGCCGCTGCCGTTGGATTTGTCGCACCAACTGCTGATTGAACTGGCAACCATCCGCAAAAAAGAGATTGCGCTGATGCCCTACCTGCGTCCCGATGCGAAGTCGCAGGTAACGATTCAGTACAGCGACGAGGGCGTTCCCGAAAAAATCGACACGATTGTGATTTCGACACAGCACGACGATTTTGCTTCGGACAAGGCGATGCAGGACAAAATCAAGCACGATGTGATTTCGATTTTGATTCCGCGCGTTTCCTCCAAGTATCCGCAGCACGTGCAGGCGTTGTTTACGGACGACATCAAATATCATGTCAATCCGACCGGCAAATTTGTCATCGGCGGTCCGCACGGCGACACCGGTTTGACGGGTCGCAAAATCATCGTGGACACCTACGGCGGCAAAGGCGCACATGGTGGCGGTGCCTTTTCGGGCAAAGACCCTTCGAAAGTGGACCGTTCTGCCGCTTATGCCGCCCGCCACATCGCGAAGAATTTGGTGGCAGCAGGCGTTTCCGACGAAATTTTGGTGCAAGTGGCATACGCTATTGGTGTTGCCAAGCCGATGAATATTTTTGTCAACACGTATGGCAAGAGCAAGGTGCAGTTGACGGACGCGCAAATCGCCGACAAGGTGGCTCAACTGTTCGATATGCGCCCCAAAGCCATCGAAGACCGCCTCAAACTGCGTAATCCTATTTATCTCGAAACAGCAGCCTACGGTCATGTGGGGCGTCAGCCGGAAACGAAAAAGAAAACGTTTGCTTCGCGCTACGATACTGAGAAAACGCTTGAAGTAGAGCTGTTTACATGGGAGAAACTCGATTATGTAGAAAAAATCAAGGCAGCATTCAAAATATGAAAATACTTGGCATGGGGAATGCTTTGGTGGATATTCTGGCAAAGCTTCCCAATGATGAATTGTTGAAAGAGTTGAATGTCGCGAAGGGCAGCATGAATCTCATTGATTCGGAAATGCGCCGCGCAGTGTTTGCAAAACTCGAGGGATTGGATATCAAACTGACTACGGGCGGTTCGATATCCAATACTATTTTGGCACTGAAGCAAATGAACGTTCCGGTGGGTTTCATTGGCAAAGTGGGCGACGACAAGTACGGCAAATTCTACATCGAAGAACTGCAGAAATCCGGCGTAAATTTGCATCTGATTTACGAAAAAGCCTTCTCAGGAACGGCTACGGCAATGATTACTCCCGATGGAGAGCGCACGTTTTGCACCTATCTGGGAGCAGCAGCCGGAATGCGGGATGTTGATTTGCAAACCGATGTGTTCGTGCAATACAGCCATTTGTATGTCGAGGGCTATCTGGTTCAAAACCACGCACTTATAGAAACAGCGATGCAAATGGCAAAAGCATCGGGATTGGAAGTAGCCTTAGACTTGGCAAGTTTCAATGTGGTGGAAGGCGACCGCGATTTCATCCAAAAGTTGATTGACAACTATGTGGACATCCTTTTTGCCAACGAAGACGAGGCAAAAGCTCTCACCCGCAAAGCCCCCAACGAAGCCATCCACGAGATAGCCGACAAAGTATCCACCGTCATCATCAAAGAAGGTCCCAGAGGTTCGTATGTGAAAAGCAAAGGCATCCTCATCCACGAGCCGGTGCGCGAAGACATCAAACCCCTCGACACCACCGCAGCAGGCGACTACTACGCAGCAGGCTTCTTCTACGGCATGGTGCGCGGCGCAGATATGCAGCAATGCGCCCGCTTGGGGACATTGCTCGCCCATTACATCATCCAGGTGGTAGGTACAAAATTGCCTCAGGGGACTTGGGAGGAGATTAGGGAGAAGGCGGGAGAGATTTTGGGGTGATGGACGACCGGCAGAGGCTGGATTGAATGTTCTATCCCACAGTTTGTATTTCCTCCTCCGTCAGTCCATACAGCGCATACACTAACGCATCAATCTCGGCATCGGTGGTAGCAATGCGGCGCGCCACATCGCTGCATTCTGCGCGGTATTCATTAAAATTAAAATATTCCTCCAACTCATCTTGCTGTTTGAAAGGGAGTTTTATTTTTTGTTTGCCCAACTCAGCCACAAACTGCTTAAAATCCAACTCATCGAAATGTTCCAATGCGCCGGTTATTTTTATTTTGCTGAAATTGTCGGTTAAACGTCTTAGGAAGTGTTGACGTTTGGTTTGCAACTCGGCGGTGAGGGCGAGCATTTTATCGGCGAGGGTGATGAATGGTTGCTGGTCAAAATCTCTAATTATTGGCAATCTGTCAGTAATGGAGTTATCAAAGTGCATTGTTCTTATCGCTTTTGCAAAAATAAATCTATAAGCATACCAATTTATCAATTTAGAGTTCAGTAGTAACCAAAAAAATTTAGCATCGTATTTTGTGTCAAACGTTAGTTGATTTATGGTATCAACAAGTGCATAATTTTTATTTGTTGGATAACAAGCGATTATTTTGATATGGTCTGCTGGATTTTCAATGTGTGCAACGATGTTTTGCACTAATACTGAGTTATTGTCAATAAAAATTTTATCATCATTGTTGATACATTTTTTATCTATCTTGCCTTTGATACTGACAAT
Source organism: Candidatus Symbiothrix dinenymphae (assembly GCA_001417715.1). Taxonomy (GTDB): domain Bacteria; phylum Bacteroidota; class Bacteroidia; order Bacteroidales; family Azobacteroidaceae; genus Azobacteroides; species Azobacteroides dinenymphae. The sequence continues at coordinate 54,633 of BBRT01000050.1, read as the reverse complement.
TCCAAATCTTTGAATATCAGCACCACCCAACACTTCAACATCGCCATTATCAGACAGTTCATTTTGAAGTGCGCCACCTCTTGAGTTTTGTGCCACATTTCCCATGAAAAATTCATCTCTTTTTATCTTTTGGGCTAAGCACAATTCTTCGTTTGTAATATCATTCAAAAAGAAACCAAATTCAGCGAACGTAGATTTGTTGATTGTGCCTAATTTAACAATTTGAGTTTCAGCGAGTTTGCCTGTAATATAATCTTTTGTATTTACGTTTTTTCTAAAAAAGAACATAACTTGTTCTAATTTAACCTCGTTCCAAACTTTTTTGCAGTCAATAATTTCATATATATAATTAGCCAAATAGTCACGTATCGGTTTGTAATTTGATGCATAAGTAAATGATTTTGGTATAATAAACCCAAATTCAGCATTATCTGCTAACAAAGTGTCGTATGCCAATTTAGTAAATGAGATAACGCTTTCAGAGCCACCTTGAATGTATGTTTGATTAAGATAATTTTGCATGGATTTAGTCAAATTTGCTCCATACGGCGGATTTCCAATCACCGCATCAAAGCCACCGTTCTCAAACACTTGCGGAAATTCCCTGTGCCAGTCAAACGCTTTTTCACCTGCCACTTCGGGGTCGGAAATCAGCGAATTGCCGCATTTGATATTGTTATTGAGCAAATTAAGTTTGCGTTGCGGCTTGGCAGTGCGCAACCACAGCGACAGGCGGGCTATCTCTACACTTTCCTCGTTTATATCCACGCCGTAGAGATTATTTTCCAGGATGGCATTTTCAATGTTGGGAAACACAATGGCACTGCCCAACAATTTTGCCGTCATTTCGTCAATCAGATGGTGTTCGCTCATCAGAAAATCGAGGGCGGCATTCAAAAATGCACCGCTACCGCAAGCAGGGTCGCAAATGGAGAGGGACAGTAGCCATTCGCGGTATTTATCTAATCTGTCCAAAAGCAGTTTTTTCTCTTTCTTGGATTGTAAACCTGATTGTAAACCTGATTGTAAACCTAACAGGTTTTGAAAACCTGTTAGGTTTGTGATGCCCATTGCCTCCTTTTTATCCGTACACAATTTACCCAGCGTATTTTCTACAATGTATGAGGTGATGTAACGCGGCGTATAGAACACACCGTCTTTTTTGCGTTTGGAGGTTGTTATTTTGCCGGTCTGCAATTGGTTGGTGATTTCTTCTATTTCCGACAGCGAATTTTCAAAAATATGCCCTAAGATATTGACATCCACCTCTGTATCAAAATCATACGCAATCATTTTCAGAATATTGGCTTTCAACACATCATCGCTGATAATCAACTCATCCAGTAGCGCATCCGGCTTAAACAATCCACCATTGTAACCAAAAATATCTTCTTTTTTGCCCTTGTACCCCTCGTTCAAATACTTGAAATAGAGTCTGAAACGCTCATAGAGCGGCTGATACTCGCTGAGAAGGTCATCGTTGCGATTCTCCCACTGCTGAATAATCCGATGCATCGAATTGGGCGGCAGCAATCCCTTGTCTTCGGCAAAGAAGACGAACAAAAAGCGGTCGAGTAGTTTCTGCGTCTTTTTGAACAATTCGAGTTTGTCCTGCTGTGGGTTATTTTCTACAATGTTGTTAAACAAATTTTGCTTGAATTGGGAATAATCCTTATACAACTTGTTTGTGATTTGGTCTTCATTACTTTGTGATTCTGCTTTCAGTTGCTTGGGTGAGTCTTTGGCGATATTCTCGTAAGCCAGACAAATCCACAAAACAGCAAAATCATCCTGCGACAATTTAAACAGATTAAACTCCTCAAAATCAATGGTATTGTCAATATAAAACCGCAGTTTCTCAAAATTGGAAATGACAACGTATGATGTTTTGCGGTTATTATTTTTGTAACCGAAAGCCTGCACCTCCACTTGTTTAAGGTCGGTAGTTTTGTGGTCTTTCAGTTCAATAACGCCGCGCACTTCACCATTCACAATGATAGCACCATCGGCTTTTTTGGAATTGGTTTCGTTTTTCTGCTCAGTAATCAGGTTGTAATCAGGGTCGGGATAAAGCGTGTAACCAAGAATTTTCACAAACAATTCCCGCAAAAAACCTTCCTGAAACTGCTCTTCTCTGCTGTTGCGGATATTTTCCTGAACAGCCGGATTGAGGAAATAGGCAACATACAACTTGTACGCCTGCTGAATTTTTCCGGCATGCGCGGCAAGCTGCTTACTGAGAATTGAACGTTGAAAAAGGGACATATTATAATTGCAATTTTAAATCGGGGCAAAGGTACAACTTTTTTTGCCAAAAAATTAAAAAACAACTCATAACTCATAACTATTTCGTACCTTTGCAGCCATGAAATGCAAATGCCTCACAGCACTATTTTTAATCTGTTTTATCCCCTTCACGGCGGCGCAAGCGCCTCCGGCGCTGAAGCAGTTTTTGGCTCATGAGAGTATGCGCGGGGCGAGTTTTTCTTTGCTGGTGAAGGATGTGAACAGTGGCAAAACGCTTTGTGCATACGACGCCGACCGCAAATTGATTCCGGCTTCGGTGCTGAAATTGGTGACCACCGCCACCGCCCTCGAAGTGCTTGGTGCCGACTATCGCTTCCCAACGACCTTGGAATATGATGGCGAACTGACCGACAGCATGCTCACAGGCAGTTTATACATACGGGGGAGCGGCGACCCTACGCTCGGCTCCTCGTATTTGGCAACATCCCCCCGCAGCTATACCCCCGACCAAAACACCTTTTTTCCGATATGGCAAAAAACGCTTATCGAGCAAGGTATCCACACGATATGCGGCTCTGTGATAGCCGATGAGAGCATTTTTGATACGGAGGGCATATCCATGAAATGGGTGAGCGAAGACATGGGCAGCCATTACGGCGCGGGCTGCTACGGACTCAATGTCTTCGACAACCGGTATCAGCTCTATCTCAATACCGACAGCGTGGTGGGGAGTAAGCCTGAAATCGCGTCCTGCGTGCCACCTGTCCCGTCTTTGCGGTTTCACAACTACCTGAAAACCGACTCGGTGGCTACGGACAGTACGTTCATCATCGGCTCACCATTCGCAAACGAACGCTATCTCTATGGCGTTGTTCCCGCAAACAAATTGGCATATTTGCTGAAAGGCGACATACCCGACCCCGCACTATACATGGCTCAATACCTCCACACACAGCTGACGGCGGATAGTAGCCTGACGATAGAGGGCACCCCCACCTGCTATCGGCTATTGGCAGAGGCAAATCGGCAGATGCCGGAAAGCCGCACAGAACTTATCACAACCTATTCGCCCCCACTGAGCCAAATTGTGCGCATCACTAACGAGAAAAGCCAAAATCTCTATGCCGAAGCCCTGCTGCGAACACTGGGCTTACGCTACAAGCCCCAAAAGGGAGAAGTATTTTCATCGGCAGGCAAGGGCATCCAAGTGATACATGCGCATTGGAAAAAAAAAGGCATCGACACCTCATCGCTCTGGATGCACGATGGCAGCGGCATAGCAGCCGCCGACAAGCTGACAACCGCCTTTCTGTGCAACCTCCTGATATATATGGCCACAAAATCCGAGCAAGCAGAGGCATTCACAGCCTCCCTCCCCAAAGCCGGACTCGAAGGCACGGTGGCAAGTTTTCTGCGCGGCACGCCACTACAAGGGCACGCGCAACTGAAAAGCGGCAGTATGGGCAGGGTGAGGGCGTATGCAGGCTACATCACAAAAGACGAGAAGCAGTATGCTATAGTGCTAATTGCCAACAACTTCACAGGCACCGACAAGGCTATTCGGAAAGAGCTGGAGAAGTTGCTGCTGGGGATTTTTTGAGATGTTGGTTATCTTTTTTTTCACCGGCGGAAACAACGGTATGAAATATTTTTGTACTTTTGTCCCAAAATTTTCAAAAAAAACAGATTGATGAAAACACGATTGATATTGTTTATTTGCTTGATGGGCGCGATGGGTTTGCAGATGCAGGCTGCCGGTAACTCGTTGGAGTTGAAAGACATAGTGGAGGGGAAATTTGCTCCTAAGCGCGTTCCTGCTATGCAGCCGATGCCCGATGGCGAGCATTATAGCGTGCTGAGCGACGACGGCAAGGCTATTTTGAAGTATGCTTACAAGACGGGGAAGCTGGTTGAGACGCTTTTTCATGTGGATAAGGTGCGAAACACCAAGCTGAATGCCATTGAGGGCTATGTGATTGACCCGGAACGCGGCTTTCGGATTTTGGTGTGGAACGAAAAGGAAAAAATTTATCGCCGCTCGTGGAAAGCCAATGTGTATGACTTCGATGTGCGCCGCAACTATCTCAAACCCCTTTCCGACACCACAGGCAAAATTATGATTCCAACTTTTTCGCCCAACGGACGGATGGCGGCGTTTGTGCGCGACAATGATATTTGGGTCAAAAAATTCGATTTCGACACCGAAATTCGGGTCACGAAGGACGGGGCGGCGGACAAAATCCTGAACGGCATCACCGACTGGGTCTACGAGGAGGAATTTGCACAGACCAATATGCTGTCGTGGTCGTGCGATGAGGACAATCAGTTTTTGGCATACTTGAAAACCGATGAAACGGCGGTGCCAACCTACTCCATGCAACTGTTCGACGGCAATTTATATCCGGGTGTTCACACTTACAAATACCCTAAAGCGGGCGAAAACAACTCTACAGTAGCCTGTTACGTGTACAATATCAGCACAAAAGACACGAAAAAAATGGAGGTGCCACTGGATGCTGACGGCTACATCCCGCGCATCCAATTCACGCCAAACGCGGAACAGTTGGCGGTGATGACGCTCAACCGGCAACAAAACCACTTCAAGATGTATTTTGTGAATGCCAAATCAACGGTTGCGAAGCAGGTTTTGTACGAAGAAAGCAAACAATACATACCGGAAGACTGGATTTTGGCGATTGCTTTTTCGGCAGACAATTTCATGTATGTGAGCGAAAAAAGCGGTTTTGCACATATATATATGTATTCGATGACGGGCGCGGGCGAAAAGCAAATCACAACAGGCGATTGGGATGTGACCAAATTCTACGGTTTTAACCCCTCCACAAAGACGGTGTATTACCAGTCGGCAGAAGAAAGTCCGCTACAACGCGCGATTTATAAGATTGATGCAAAGGGAGTTAAAACAAAACTCTCCACACAAGTCGGCACTAACGATGCCGCGTTCACCGGCAATTACAAATACTTTGTCCACACTTTTCACAACACCACAACGCCTCCCGTCACCACTATTCGGGACGAGCAGGGCAAGGAATGGGCTGTGTTGCAAGACAATAAGGCACTAAAAACCACTCTGGCAGAAACGCTTTTGCCTGCCAAAGAGTTTTTTACGTTCACCACCCCAAACGGCGACGAGCTGAACGGATGGCTGATTAAACCCACCGATTTTGATGCCTCCAAACAGTATCCGGTGTTGATGACGCAATATTCGGGACCCAATTCGCAGGAAGTTTTGGACGTTTACAAAACGGCTTGGGAGAGCTACCTCGCCGAGCAGGGCTATGTGATTGCCTGCGTGGATGGTCGTGGCACAGGTGCGCGAGGCACCGATTTTCGCAAATGCACCTATATGAAATTGGGCGTGAAGGAGTCGGACGACCAAATTGCAGCCGCCCAATACCTTGCCGAGCAGCCCTTTATCGACAAAAAACGCATCGCCATCTGGGGCTGGAGCTTTGGCGGATTTAACACGTTGATGGCATTAAGTCGCAGCACAGGCATATTCCAAGCGGGCATTGCCGTGGCTCCGGTCACTGACTGGAAGTTTTACGACACCGTCTATTCGGAGCGTTACATGCGCACGCCACAAGAAAATCCGGAGGGCTACAAAGAAGGGTCGCCATTGGAATTGGCAAGCAAACTGAACAGCCGGTTGCTCATCGTGCACGGCACTTCGGACGATAATGTGCATCTGCAAAACACGATGGAGTACGCCACAGCCCTCATGAAGGCAGACAAAATCGTTGATATGCAACTCTACCCCAACAAAAATCACAGCCTGCCCGGCAACGAAACGCGGTTGCATCTCTACAACCGCATCATCAAATTTTTGGAAGTCAATAATTAATGCAACGCAAACCCGACTGGCTCAAAATAAAACTCGGCAACACCGCCGACTTTTCCACCACCGGCAACATCCTCAGGGGGCATTCGCTCCACACCATCTGCGAGAGTGGTCGCTGCCCCAACCGCGGCGAGTGTTGGAACCACCGAACGGCAACGTTTATGATTGCGGGCGACATCTGCACGCGCTCATGCAAGTTCTGCAACACCAAATCGGGACGTCCGTTGCCGCTGGACAGCGATGAACCACGCAAAATTGCCGAAGCCGTGCAACAGTTAGGCTTGAAACACGCCGTCGTCACGTCTGTTGACCGCGACGACCTCCCCGACGGCGGCGCAGCACATTGGGCAGCAACAATCGAAGCAATTAAACAGGCAACTCCCGAGGTAAGCATCGAGGTGCTAATTCCCGACTTTCGAGGCAATCAATCGCTTGTCGCACAGGTGATTGACACACATCCCAACATCATTTCGCACAATCTGGAAACGGTGCGCCGACTGACCCCCGAAATTCGCAGTGTAGCAAAATACGAAACCAGCTTGGCAGTGCTGAAACAGGTAGCCGAAGCCGAAATCCCAACCAAAACAGGGCTAATGCTGGGCTTGGGCGAAACCTCAGAGGAGGTTGAAGAAACCCTGAACGACGCCTGCAACGCAGGATGCCGACTACTGAGCATCGGACAATACCTGCAACCAACGAAGCACAATGTACCCGTGACAGAATACATCCACCCCGACCAATTCGCAACATACAAAAAATTAGCGCAATCCATGGGCTTTAAGCATGTGGAGAGCGGTCCGCTGGTGCGCTCATCCTATCATTCTGATGCGGGTGCGGGTCAAGCCCGCAATGACGATAATAACGAAATTAACAAACTTTAACACAACGAAGTGTTAAAGTTTAGAAAACCTATTGTTTATTCAAAAAACATTCTTTACCTTTGCCGCCGAATTGTTATAGTGGCAATTCACAAAAAAATTTGTTAAACATTAAAAGTTATTTTTATGAAGAAAAAGTGTAAAAACAGGAAGTTTGCAAACTTTGCAAAAAGTTTGCTTCTAAGCAGCATTCTCTTGGGGGGGGGGGGCGCAAAACATTCGCGCTGAAGCACTCCAGGAGGCGCCGCAAGTGACAAATGCGTCGGCACGGACAAAGACCGTTACCGGTTTCGTGTACGATGAAGCCGGGGATGGAATGCCCGGAGTCAACATCACCATCAAAGGGAGCACTCGTGGAGTGGCTACCGACTTGGATGGTTCGTTCAAAATCGACGTTTCGCCGACGGATGTTTTGGACGTTACGTTTTTGGGGTATGACCTCTACACTGTGGAGGTGGGCGACAAGACGAGTCTTGTGATTCCGCTCAAGCCCAAGTCGAATGAGTTGGACGAAGTGACTGTGGTTGCTTTCGGCAAGCAGAAGAAGAGTAGCGTGATTGCCTCCATTGAGACAATTAAAGCCTCCGACCTCAGGGTGCCTGCCTCCAACCTTACCGCCGCTTTTGCCGGTAAGATTCCGGGGGTTATCTCCTACCAGACGACGGGTGAGCCGGGTGCCGACAATGCCAAGTTCTTTGTGCGCGGCGTTACTACCTTCGGCTACAAAAAAGACCCGTTGATTCTTATTGACGGCTTTGAGGTGACCACCGACGACCTTGCCCGCATTCAGCCTGACGACATTGAGAGTTTCTCCGTGTTGAAAGACGCTTCGGCAACCGTGCTCTACGGTGCAAGAGGTGCTAATGGTATCATTCTGGTATCTACCAAGTCGGGACGTGAGGGTCCTGCAAAAATCAGCGCAAGGGTGGACGTAAATGTGGCGACGCCTACACAAATGCCTGAACTGATGGATGGGGTGGCTTATATGCGTTTGAGCAATCAAACACAGTTGTCACGCAACCCCAATGCGACTCCAAAATACAGCGAGCAGAAAATCTATTCCACCGCTCGGGGAGAAAATCCGATGATTTATCCCAATGTCAATTGGTATGATGCACTGTTCAAGAAGCAGACCACAAACACCAAAGCCAACCTGAACGTTTCAGGCGGTGGCACGGTGGCTACCTACTATGTTGCCGGAGGATACGAAAACGAAACGGGTTTGCTGAAAGTGGACGGTCGGAACAATTACAACAACAATATCGATATCAATCGGTTCCACCTGCGGAGTAATGTCATTTTCAAACTGAGCAAAACCACCACACTGGACACCCGTATTCAGGGACGTTTCGAAAGATATACCGGACCCTACACCTCGGCAAGCGACATCTTCGACATGGTGATGGGTAGCAATCCGGTGGATTTTCCCGCTGTATATGAGCCGGACGAAGCCAATCGCTCCACAAGACACACTCTGTTTGGAAGTGTTTATTCATCCGGTACTACTCTCCGCGCCAACCCGTATGCCGAAATGGTGAAGGGATATAACAATCAGGACGAAAGTACGATTATCACACAGGCGACACTGCTGCAGGATTTGGATTTCCTTACCGAAGGATTAAAATTTCAGGCAAAAGTTTCTGCCAATGTATGGGGGCTTGCTTCCAGCAAACGTAAGTTAACTCCATATCACTATTCGTTGAATACCTACGACCCGATTACGAAGCAATACACTTTGCTGGGTCTCAACCCTACTACAGGACAGGCTTTTCTTGGCAATGTGGAAGGCACTCGCGAAGGTACTACCCATTATTATTACGAAGGACGGCTGAACTGGGACCGTCAATTCGGCAACCATTCCGTAGGAGCGATGGTTGTGGCTCTGGCGGAGGAGTCCGTGCTGACAGACGGTAATAATGGTACCATCTATAAAACATTGCCCGAAAGGAATGCTGGTATTTCCGGCAGGGCTACCTACGATTACGATAACCGCTATTTTGCCGAATTTGCATTTGGTTACAATGGTTCCGAAAAGTTCACAGGAGATAAGCAATTCGGATTTTTCCCCTCCATAGGTGCCGGATGGTTGGCTTCCAACGAAGCGTTTTGGGAGTCGATGAAAGAATCCATCAGTTTGTTGAAACTGAAATTTACTTACGGACAGGTGGGCAACGACGCCATCGCCACACGGGAGGAGAGGTTCTTTTTCTTGTCGAATATTAACACGACCGGCAGTCCATACCGGTGGGGTAATTCGTTAAGTAATACATACAACGGATATAGCATCGCCCGTTATGCCAATCCCGACATCACCTGGGAAGTTTCCACGAAATACAATCTTGGGCTGGAATTGGGCTTTTTCAGAGGCACAGACTTGAAATTGCAGGTGGATATATTCCGCGATAACCGGAGCAACATTTATTTGTCCAGAAATAATCTCCCCGCATCAGCAGGGCTGGAAGTCGTGCCGAAAGGCAATGTCGGCGAACTGCAAACGCAGGGAATTGACGGTTCCATCGACTATCAGCATTTTTTCAACAAGGATTTCTGGCTCACCGGACGGGGCAACTTGACATATTCCGTCAATAAATACCTTAAATTGGATGAGCCGAATTATAAGGACAAATATTTGAGCCAGGTGGGGCGTAACTACAGTCAACTGTATGGCTATGCAGCCGAAAGGCTCTTTGTGGACGAGAATGAAATACGCAATTCGCCCCCACAGACCGTAGGAGCAGGAGGAAATATCATGGCGGGCGACATCAAATATAGCGACATTAACGGTGATGGCAAAGTAGATACTAACGACAAAATTCCCCTCGGCTACCCATCGGTGCCGGAAATTCAGTACGGTTTCGGATTGTCGGCAGGGTTTAAGAAATTTGATTTTTCCTTCTTCTTTCAAGGGAATGCAAGGGTATCATTTTTCATTGACCCCGGAGCTATTTCACCGTTCTACAACAACCGTGGTGCGCTTTCTTTCATAGGCGAAAATTCATGGACGGAAGCCAATCCCGATGTACATGCTGCCTGGCCCCGCTTGTCGATGGAGGCAATTCCCAATAATACGGTTTCGTCCACCTGGTGGTTGCGCGACGGCTCGTTCCTGCGCTTGAAGTCAATAGAACTCGGCTACAACTTTCCGGCAATAGCAAAAATCAAGATGCAAGGTTGCCGACTATACTTCAGTGCCGAAAACCTGGCTACGTTCAGTGCCTTCAAATTGTGGGACCCTGAACTCGGCGGCAACGGACTTGGCTATCCGCTTAACAGGAGGTTTAACGTGGGATTGCAAGTATCCTTTTAGTAGTAATAATTAAAAAATATGAATAATATGAAAAAAAATATTTATAAAACAATCATCGCCGCGATGTTCATTTTCCCGGCGTGCTCAGATTATTTAGACATTGTCCCCGACAATACTATGACGTTGGATGATATTTTCGCGGCAAAGAAAGATGCGTATAACGCACTGGCAAAATTGTATTTCTATTTGCCACCTGATCCCAACTTGCACTTCAGCACATGGTTGCTCGGAGATGAATACTTGGCGTATCCCGATATGGACAACTACATTGCCAGCGCTATCTACCAGCATGTAATGGAAGGAAGTAACAGTGCCACGCTTCCCCTCATGAGTTACTGGTCAGGTATGAAATCGCCTGACCCGCGTCCTGCTACTTGGGGTACTAATGTTAATGTACCGAGTTTATACCAGGCAATTAACAGCATCTATGTCTTTTTATCCAATATTGACAAGGTGAGCGATATGGGCGATTCGGAAAAAAAAGACTGGAAAGCGCAGGCGCAATTCTTGCTCGGTTATTACAATTTCCTCCTGGTGCGGCAAACGGGTCCTATTGTGTTGAAAAAGAGCGAAACAACGCCAACCGCCGGTGATGACGAACTCTATCCACACCGTGCCACAATAGACGAGTGTTTTGATTTTATCCTCGGTCACATGAATGATGCCATCGACAATTTGGAAGAACAACGGGTTGGTGCTGATTTGGGACAGATAGACCGTGTAGGTGCTGCCGCTATTAAGGCAAGAGTGCTGTTTTTCAGAGCAAGTCCGTTTTTCAATGGCAATAGCGAGTTTTACAGCACTTTTCGCAATCACAACAACGAGCACTTTTTCCCGCAAACGTATGACAAGGAGAAATGGAAAGCTGCCGGTGATGCCATAGATGAGGCGATTGACTTGGCAAAATTAGCCGGAAAAGACTTATATACTTGCAAAAGAGTTGCTTATTCTTACGACAGGGAAGATTTTAGGCTACAACCTGACAGAATGAAGACATTGTACGATTTACGCATGATAATTCCTGACCCATGGAACGAAGAACTGCTCTGGGGACAATCGGAATACGTTTTTACGTCGTATGGTGGCTGGGGTGCTTGGGAACAAGGATTAATAGGTGGTGTCCAAATTGGATTGCCTTCCGCATACGCACCTCCCGGAGCTACCGGAAATCTTCTCGGTGAACAGAACGGATCCTTTAACAATATAAGCGGCACCTATAATGTGATGGAACGATTTTATACGAGTAAAGGGCTCCCGATAGATGAAGACCTAACCTTTAACCAAACAACCATGTTCAACCGGATAACAACTCCGCTGGATAATGGCTCCGGTGCGTATGATGCCGTCCGTGGTTATCTACAGCCGAACGTGGAAATACCGGAAATGTATCTGAATCGCGAGCCGCGTTTCTATGCCAATTTGGGTATCACCGGTGGATATTGGCGTTCGCACGGTGTTCGTATTCCAACCCTGTTTTACGCCGGTACTCCCGGAAATATGCAGCCCAATGCAAACAACCGACGTCTTAGGGCAGGAATAGGCATTCAAAAATTAATTCATCCCGAATCAACTTCGGCATTCGATATACGAGCGGTCAGAACGCCTCTTCCTATTATACGTTTGGCAGACCTGTACCTGATGCAGGCCGAGGCATGGAACGAGTATGAGGGTCCGTCGGGTCCGTCGGGTCAAAAAGTGCTGAACGCCATCAACCTCGTGCGCAGAAGAGCGGGCATACCGGATGTGGAAACAGCATGGAACAGCGCAGCAGCCAAAACGCCGGGCAAACACACAGGACAGGATGGGTTGCGCGAAATCATCCTGCAGGAAAGAGCTGTGGAGCTGGCTTTCGAAGGACAGCATTTCTGGGACATGTACCGCCACAAAAGAGCACACATCGAATTTACGAGCAACATAATGGGATGGGACATTACAGGCAATGATGCAGCGTCATTCTTCGTGCTCGCACCGAGGCAGATGAGGAGGTTTTCCATTAAGGACTATTTGTGGCCAATTTCTACCACGGAAATGAATACCAATGGAAATCTTATTCAAAATCCGGGATGGTGAATTTAGAGTTTAGTTATTAGAGTTTAGAGTTTAGATATTAAAAATTTAAAAATTATAGATTATGAATAATTTTAGGAAAACAGCAATTTTATTGCTTCTTGCGGTGGCGGGTTTTTATGCCTGCCAGGAGTCGGACAGGCTCACTATCGGTTCGGACGATGGTGTTGCGCCTAATCCTCCCACAGTGACAGGTAGATTGCCGCTCAACGGTGGTGTGAGGTTCTATTATCAAATTCCTTCCGACAAAGACCTGCTGAGTATTGATGCTGAATATACAGCCGCCAATGGCGATGTAAGACGCTTCTCAGCCTCTTATTTCATTGATTCGTTGGACGTTTTAGGGATGACGGGTGAACAAACTGTCCGGCTGTATGCTACGGACAGGGCGGGAAATAAATCGACTGTCGTTTCGGAAAATGTGGTCCCGTTAAAATCGCCTGTTTTACAGGTTCGTGATTCCATATCCGTAGTACCGGGGTTTAACTCAGTGTTAGTGAAATGGAAAAATATAGTAGAGCCGACACCACTGGTAAATGTGTATGTGACACTCAACTATACCTCGCAAGGCGTCGGTCGCGAAACCACCGTAGTGCTTACCTCCAAGCGTCCCTCTGAACAACGGTTTATCAACCTGACCGACCTTACAACAGTGGATGTGAGCGTATATGTGGGAGATATGTATGGTAATGTGTCGCCAACCTTCGACAAACCGCAGCTTGCACTGCAGCAGGACGTGGTGATTCCCAAAACAGATTGGAAACTGCCTAATGCAAATGATACCATTGGAGGTATCCCTATGGTGAACGGAGACATGGCTGAGGGTTCAAACCGTTTCGTAATAGACGGAATTGTTGACTATGGTTCGATGTCTCGCAACTATCTGAACACGGGCGGTGTTGGTCGTGACGGAGCAGGAAGCCCATGGGACTTCATCATTGATTTGGGTGCCACTTACAAACTGAGCCGTATCGTTACCCATCAGAGGCATCTGGGCAACGAAGCCAATCCCGAATTGAGCAGGGGGAATTATTATGGTCAATATAACGTGGGTACTTACAATATGTATGTGTGGACCGGTGCCGGAGACCCGAGTCTATCGCCATGGAAATGGGACGAGACCGGATGGGAACGTATCGGGGAGCAACGTACAATTCCTATTCCGGTAGGGAACGATGCCGAACTCTCCCGACAGGGACATGCGGGAGATGAAGTTATCATGTACCCTGATGACCCGCACTATACACAACCGACCCGTTGGTTCAGGTACGAGGCGATCGCCGATTTCCTCGGGGGGCGTACACATGATTGTCCTTCGGAAATAACCCTGTATGGTATAAAACAGTGAGTATATAAAGTATAAACAATATTAAAAATAAAAGAACATGAAACGAATAGCATTTTTTGTTTTGGGAGCCCTGTTATTAGGCTCGTGTAGCGATATGGGCGACTCTCTTAAAGATTTCGTCACAGAGGAAACCGTATATCCGGCAAAATTCGATAAGGCGGATGCATATACCGGTTACGAGAATGTAGTGATAGACTTGTTGAACAATGTGGGACGAGACGTGCCTGCGAGCCAAATACATCTGGCTCGAGCAACGAAAACAGTTGTTGAATATGGCGATACAGTATTGGTGATTGACAGCGTCTGCTCGTCGGTAAAAATCACCGGTCTTACGCAACCCGCCATCTACAAGTTCACCATCTCTTCCATGGATGAGCACGGTAACAAGTCTTTGCCGATGGAAGTGTCTCAGGCACCTTTTACCGCCGCCGACAAGGAACTGTTGGTTATTCCGGCTCCGGTTATAGAGCATCTCGGTGGTGGTGACGTAAAGGTAGAATGGAAGCAGAATATAACGTCCATTTTGCTGACCTATCTCGACAAATTGGTTTATTCCGTCGGTCGAGGCGGTGCGCAAGTCACGCTTGACGGTACTACGCAACAGCCCTCATTCATAGCGAATGTTGCAGTCGGCGATACCCTGCACATGCAGTACCGCGTGAAGCCGAAAGTAAGCAATATGGAGATATTAGACGAGATATGGTTAGAGCGACCATTGGTTATTCCTGCACCGTAAATGCATGATAATGTTGGGGGCGCACCTGTGTGCGCCCCTACATTGTTATTGAATAATTTTGCTTACCTTTGCGGATATTTATAAGAATGAGAAGTCATGCAGAAATTACCAATTGGTATTCAGTCGTTTGAGAAGTTGCGCAATGGCGGTTGTTTGTATGTGGATAAAACGAAAGAAATACTCCAACTTACAAGTTCAAACATCGTGTTTCTTTCACGTCCGCGCCGTTTTGGGAAGTCGCTCCTTGTGAGCACCTTGGAGGAGCTTTACACAGGCAGTCAGCATTTGTTTGAAGGTCTCTATATCTATGATAAATGGGACTGGACGCAGCGCTATCCTATTATTCGGATAGACTGGACAGATATCAAGCACGATAGTAAAGAAGAGATGGAACGCAGTATGTCATCATTTCTGAAACGGCAGGCTAAATTAGAGAAAATAAAACTTGTTTCAGAATACGCCTCCGATTGTTTTTCTGAATTGATAGAATCATTGCACCGTAAAAAAGGCAATAAAGTGGTTGTGCTTATTGACGAGTACGACAGCCCGATATTGGATACAATGAATCAACCTGAAGCGGGTGGTGTTCGCCAATTTCTTCAAAGCTTTTATAAAATACTAAAAGCCACCGACAACCATTTGCAATTTGTTTTTATGACAGGCGTAACAAAAGTTGCCAAAGTGTCAATATTTTCAGCGTTGAACAGTCTCGAAGACATTACGTTAGACGAAGGATATGCCTCTATTTGTGGTTACACACAGGAAGAACTGGAAAGCGACTTTTCGGAATATATTGACAAAACAGCAGAGCATCTCATGCAGACTAAGGCGAGTTTATTGGAAGATATTCGCGCTTGGTATGATGGCTACTCCTGGGATGGTAAAACGCCGGTTTATAATCCGTTTTCTACTTTGTTGTTCTTCAAAATGAAAGACTTTTCCAATTACTGGTTTGATACAGGTACGCCCACTTTCCTTATCAATCGGCTCAAAAAACACGGTCTTGCTAAAACCGTATTGGAACCGATTATTGCAGGTCAGACGGCATTCAACAGCTACGACCCTGATGAGTTGGAAGATATTCCCCTATTATTTCAAACCGGCTACTTGACCATCAAAAACAAACAACGAGTGGGTAAAAGTTCTCAATATACATTGGAAGTACCCAATATGGAGGTAAAAGAGTCGCTGATGGAGCATTTGTTAAGTGCATATACCAACTACCCCCTTTCGAAAATGTCGGCACTTGGACAACAAATGTTGCAACAAATCCTTGCTTTCGATGCGAAAGGCTTTACAAATAACATGCGTATCATGCTTGCCGATGTTCCCTACACTTTGCAGCCATCCAAGGCGCAAGACAAAGCGGAAGCGGAAGCGGAAAATTTAGCAAGTGAAGCCTTTTATCACAACATCTTTCAAATGTGGATGACCATGCTTGGTTTCAATATTCAGAGCGAAAGGATGACTAATCGGGGGCGTATAGATGCCGTGCTGCAGCAAGAGGGAGTAGCGATAGTGGTAGAGTTGAAATACCATGCTACCACGGAAACCGACACTTTGCTCAACCAAGCTATCGCGCAAATCCGCGAGAAGCGGTATTATGAGCCGTTTCTTGACCGGAAAGTGATTCTGCTGGGTATTGCATTCAGTGGGAAAGAGGTTGGTTGCAGGATAGAACAATTAAAAATAAATTAAAATAAATAAAATAAATAAGTATGAACAGACATTTTTTTCTTATCTCAGCGTTGCTTTGTGCGACACCATTATTAAATGCTCAGCCCTATACGGTGACTTCTCCCGACAAGTCTATTCGGGTTCAGGTTGAGGCGGGCGAACAAATTCAATATTCCGTTACTTTTAATGGACGTAATATTGTTGAAAAATCCGATTTGGGATTCAGTTTCAAAGGGGAAAACGATTTGCAGAAAGGCTTGCACGTGGTGCAGGCTACTCCGTCTTCCCACCATGAAATATGGAAGCCCGTAGTTAAAAGCAAACACGCACAGATTGCGGATACTTACAATGAACTGACGTTGGTTACGGCAGAAAAAGCGGACAAACGGCGCCGGTTGGACATTATTTTCCGCGTATATGACGATGGCGTGGCTTTCCGGTACAAACTGTATCGCAGCGAACGCATCGGCGACCGTCAGTTAACCAAAGAACTGACCACTTTCTCCATTCCCGGCAACCCCGATGCCTGGGTAGTGGAATACGGTGGATACGCCACTTTCCAGGAAGACGAATTTAAGGCAAGGAAATTGGACTATGTATCGGAAAAAACCATTGCCGGTCTCCCGTTTCTGATGAAGTACGCCGACGACTGCTGGGTGGCCATCACCGAAGCGGAAATCAATGATTTCGCAGCGTTTTATCTCGGCACCAACGGGCAGAAAAACCAACTGACGACCAAGTTGGCACCCCTGCCCGGCGAAGACGAACAAGGCGTGAAAGTTCGTTTTGCCGACGATGCCCAAACGCCCTGGCGCGTTATCATGATTGGCGACACGCCCGGAACGCTGATTGAATCGGAAATCATTCAAAACCTGAATCCGCCCTGCGCCATCGCAGACCCATCCTGGATAAAACCCGGCATAAGCGCATGGGATAACTGGTGGAGCGGCGGAATAAAAATGGAAATGCCTGTCATCAAAGAATTTATCGACTTTGCTTCCGAAATGGGCTGGCCCTATATGTTGGTGGATGCACAATGGTACGGACAATACAACCGTCCGGAAGCCGACATCTGTCAGCCTGCCCCCCACGTCGATATGCCTGAAATATTGGCTTATGCCAAATCGAAAAATGTGCGCATCTGGGTGTGGATATACAGTGCGGACGTGAATCGCAACGACGCCTACAAAAAAGCATTCCCCTTATACAAAGAATGGGGCATTGCAGGGGTTAAAATTGATTTCATAGACCGCGACGACCAGGAAATGGTGAACTGGCTTCACGACATCGTCCGCTGTGCTGCGGACAACCACATATTGGTTGATTTTCACGGTGCCAATAAACCCGACGGCATCATCCGCACTTACCCTAACCTGCTGACGCGGGAAGGCGTAATGGGGAGCGAATATTACAAATTCACCAACAATATGAGTCCCGAACACAATGTCAAACTGGCTTTTACCCGCATGTTGACCGGTGGGATGGATTATACGCCGGGCGGATTTAACAACGTCACTCAAAGCAACTTTAGACAGCAGTCGCCGACTTTGGTAGCCGATACTCGCGCCGCTGAATTGGCAAAATTCGTGGTTTACGAAAGTCCATACATGGTGGTGTGCGACCATCCCAAATTTATTCGGGGACAGCCGGGCGCCGACTTTCTGAAAATCGTTCCAAACATTTGGGACAACATCAAATTCTTAGGCGGTTCTCCCACTGAATATGTCGCCATTGCCAAGCAATCGGGCAGCAGTTGGTTTATTGGAGTGCTAAACAACAGCGTGGAAAAGGAAATCACACTCAACACGAAATTCCTGTCTGCCGGAAAATACACCATCGAAATCTGGGCAGATGCCAAGGATGCCAACAAAAATCCGAAAAATATCGCAAAAACAACTCAGACCATCGAAGCCGGCAAACCCTTGAAAGTGAAATTGGCTGTGGCAGGAGGATATGTGGCGGTAATCAAACCTGTTTAAATAATATACACAATGAAAAAAAGTTTAGTTGTTTTGACTACCCTGTTAGTCGCCGCGTGTTCGGGAAATAGCGGACTCCCTGTTTATAAAGATGCGTCTAAACCGGTGGAAGCGCGTGTGGCAGATTTGTTGAAGCGTATGACGCTCGAAGAAAAAACAGCGCAAATGCAGGATTTGTTCATGGCGCAGTTCTCAACCGGCAGCACGATAGACACTGCCAAAGTGCATTCCAAGTTGAATGGCATGAGTTATGGCATACTGATTACCGAAAAATCAGCGGTAGAAGAATCCGCCCAAAAAATCGCGCTGTTCCGGCAGTACATGAACAGCCGCAACCGGCTGGGTATTCCTGTCTTCTGTGCTGCGGAAGCCTTGCATGGACTGCAGCAAGCGGGCACTACGGTATTTCCACAGGCAATTGCGCTCGGCAGCACCTTCAACACGGAACTGATAAATCAAGCCGCTCTCACCATAGCATCCGAATGTAAAGCGGCAGGAATTGACCAGGTACTCTCACCCGACCTCGATTTGGCAAGAGAATTAAGATGGGGTCGCGTAGAGGAAACGTACGGGGAAGACCCTTATCTGGTGGGACGCATGGGCATTGCTTTTGTCAAGGCTTTTAACGCACACAATATTATCTGTACGCCGAAACATTATGTGGCGCACGGCAGTCCGAGCGGCGGACTTAATTTGGCATCGGTTGCCGGTGGCGACCGTGATTTGTATTCTCTTTATCTTAAACCTTTTAGGGATGTCATTCGCGAATGTCAGCCGTTGAGCATTATGAATCCTTACAGTGCTTACGACGGCGTTCCTGTTGCTTCTTCCAAACGGTTTATGGACGATATTTTGCGTGGTGAATTAGGTTTTCGCGGCTATGTGTCGTCTGACTGGATGTCGGTTGAGTTGCTTTATTCGTTTCATAAAACAGCCGCCGGTCCGGCTGATGCAGCGCGTCAAGCCGTGCTTGCCGGTATTGATAGCGAGGTCGCCAGCGACTGTTACAGGCATTTGAATGAATTGGTAAAAAACGGACAACTTTCGGAACGCGACATCGACCGTTGCGTAGAACGAATCCTCAGGGCGAAGTTTGCCATCGGCATGTTCGACAAACCCAATATCCCCGACATAGCAAATCTTAAAAAAGTCGTTCATACGCCCGAAGCCATCCGCTTGTCTTTGGAAGTAGCCCGCGAATCGGCAGTCCTTCTGAAAAACGACAACAGGCTGCTTCCCTTGCAATTAGACAAGATACGCTCCATCGCTGTGATTGGTCCCAACGCCGACCAAATACAGTTCGGCGGTTATTCTTGGACGAATGACAATGCCTTTGGAGTAACACCTTTGCAAGGGATACAAGCGATAACGGGCGGCAAGATAAAAATCAATTATGCCAAAGGTTGCGAAATTCAATTGCAAGACAAAAGCGGCATTGCGGAAGCCGTCAATGCTGCAAAAAAGAGCGATGTAGCCGTTTTGTTTGTCGGTGCCAGCAGCTCTGCTCCCGACCCGCTCAGTACCGCTGCTCCCAGCGCGATTAGCGGCGAAGGTCGTGATTTGTCGGATATAGCACTGAGCGGCGCACAGGAGGATTTAATCAAAGCAATCCATGCTACAGGAAAGCCTGTTGTAATGGTGCTTGTGGCAGGAAAACCATCGGCAATTCCTTGGGAAAAAGAGCATATTCCTGCCATTGTGGTGCAATGGTATGGCGGTGAACAACAGGGCACTGCGATTGCCGAAATCCTGTTTGGCAAAGTGAATCCATCGGGAAAACTCAATGTGTCGTTTCCCCAAAGCACAGGACATCTCCCCGTTTTCTACAATCATTTTCCTACTGACAAGGGATATTACAAAAAACCCGGCGCACCGGAGCGACCCGGAATGGATTATGTGTTCGCAACTCCCGACCCTTTGTGGGCGTTCGGCACAGGTTTGAGCTATACCACATTTGAGTATAAAAACCTGCGCGTGAAATCGGATGTGCTAACGAAGGATGGCGTCATAGACATTGAAGCGGACATCACCAACACCGGCACGCTGGACGGCAAAGAAGTGGTGCAGTTGTATGTACGCGATGAAATCAGCTCTGTGGTAACGCCCATCAAAGAATTGAAACGCTTTGAAAAACTGCTCATTAAAGCCGGAGAAACAAAAACCGTCCACTTTGAACTTCCGGTAGCAGAATTGGCGTTATACAATGCCAAAATGGAAAAAGTGGTCGAACCCGGCGATTTTACATTGCAAATAGGAACCGCTTCCGACAATATCCTGCTGAAGAAAACAATTTCAGTGAAGGACTAAAAAAAAATATGTACCTTTGCGAAACTTTAATAAATAAAAAGAGTAAAAATGAAAACAAAAATGAAAGTATTAAGTAAGTGTTTTTTAGCAGTATGCCTTCTGTCAGGCTTTAATGCCTACGGTCAAGACGAAATCCGCCCGTATTCCATCCTGCCCGAACCGCAGCAAGTGGCATACACCAACGGTTCTTTCAAATTGAAAGATAACCCAACAATCGCGTTCCCACCAAAATTGGCAAACGAAGCAACACTGTGTAGAGACGTGGCGCGCCACGTCTCCGCCGCCGTAAACCCCATCTTGCAAAAAGGCAAAAAATCAGGCGACATAACCCTCGTGTTAGATGCCGCCGTATTGCCCAAACATCCGGAGGGATATATTTTAGACATTCAGGCGAAAGGCATTGTCATTAAAGCCAATGCGCCTGCCGGGATTTTGCATGGGATACAGACTTTGCGGCAGTTGCTTGGGACGGCATCGGCGGCATCGGTTTCATCATCAGCGACATCGGCGGCATCGGGACAGGCGGCAGAGACGTGGCACGCCACGTCTCTACAATGTGGGACGATTACGGATTATCCGGCTTTGAGCTGGCGTTCCTTAATGCTGGATGAATCCGGCTATTTCAAGGGGAAAGAGGCTGTGTGCAGGCTTTTGGATAATATGTCTCAGTTAAAAATGAATGTTTTTCACTGGCATCTTGTGGATATGCCCGGCTGGCGCATCGAAATCAAAAAGTATCCCGAACTGACAAAAATCGGTGCTTACCGCATTTCACCTGATAGAAAAGGATTTGGCGCCACCGGTAATGAAAGTGGTTTTGTGGACAAGCCCCAGGGAGGTTTCTATACGCAGGAAGAAATCAAGGAAGTGGTTGCTTATGCCACAGCCCGCCACATCACCATTGTGCCTGAAATAGAAATGCCGGCACATGCCAGTGAGGTGATTGAAATCTATCCGTGGCTGGGAATACCAAAAGAAGGTACAAAAAAAACACCCGACAATCTCATGGGAACGTATGTGTTCGATGTCACAGACCCCAAAGTAATTGAGTTTTTGCAAGATGTGCTCACGGAGGTAATCGCTTTATTTCCGAGTAAGGTCATTCATCTCGGTGGCGATGAGGTGGATTATAATCATTGGAAAAATTCACCTGCCGTCAGCCAATATATGAAAGAGAAGGGTATCAAAACGCCTGCCGAACTGCATATTGACTTTACCAATAAAATGTCGCAATGGCTTGCTTCCAAAGGACGGCGCCTCATGGGTTGGAACGAAATAACCGGTGCGAATATCCACGGATGGGGAAAAGATGATGACCACGCTACCGAAAAGCATCTTGCCCCCGGTGCCGTTGTTCAATTTTGGGAGGGAAACCCGTCCCTCGTCAAAAAAGCCGTAGAAGATGGGTATGATGTCGTCAATTCAAATGCTCGATTTACATATCTGGATTATACCCATAAAAGCATCTCTTTGGAAAAAGCTTATTCATTCGCCCCTGTGCCCGAAGGTCTGACGGAAGAGCAGAAAAAAAAGGTGCTGGGATTGGGTTGTCAGCTGTGGACATATTTGGTGCCCGACGAAAATGCCTTGAATTACAGGGTCTATCCCCGCATAGCCGCTTATGCCGAAGTGGGATGGACGGCGCCCGAAAAAAAGGATTACAAGCGTTTTCTGAAAGCGCTGGATTATTTTCTGGCAGAATGGGAGAAACGCGGTATTGAGCATGGTCCGGTTCAACCCACTTTCCTGGATTGGGGAGAGAAAAGATGGAGAGACCTGCCTGAAAATCCACTGATAGACCCCGAAGTTTATGGGCTGCCGGAATTGGTTATCGGCGACCCGCAAATTTTGACGCCCGGTAAATTTGACGACAAATGGCATGCCTTTTTTCATGGCTTTTCGCATGATACAAAATGGCATACTTGGCTTTTTCATTCCGCTTCAGATGACGGACTGCACTGGAAGGATGTTTCCCACGAAGAAGGAGAAATCGGCATACAATACATTTTCTGCGATAGCGACCGGTGGATACAGTATTATACGGCAAGCACGAGCTATATGAAAGACCAGGAAATGAGAAAAAAATATAGCACCGTAATACGTGCACGGACAACGACAGATTTTAAAACTTGGTCGGAACCGGTTACGCTTATTACGCCGGAACTGCCCAAAGAGCGCGAAGGCAGCGGCGTTGAAGCACGCAACCCTTGTGTGATACAATTGCCGGATGGTCGTTACAGGATGTATTACAGTGGCGGCATGGTTTACTTGAAAGATGCCGGTTATGGCGAGCCAAAAAATATCTTCTGTGCGGAGGCTGATAATGCCTTGGGTCCGTTCATCAAAAGGGAAGAGCCTATTTTGGAGCCTGATGTAAATTTGCCGTTCCGAAACTATGGTTGCGGCGGTTTTAAGGTGTTTGGTTACAGAAAAGGGTATGTGGCTTTTTATAATCCGATTTATATTGATGCGGAAGGCAAATCACGCTCGGAAATTCGCCTGTTGACAAGTGACGACGGACTGCAATGGAAAGAAGCCGATTGCAACCCGATTGTCAAACCCGACCCGAATATCCCCTGGCGCTCGGCAATTATTTATCAGTTGGACGTAGTGCGTTGGGAAAATTCGCTGCTGATGTATTTCAACGCCCGCGAAGGCTGGCGCGGCGGTGCAGAGCGGATAGGGGCGGTCAAGTTGGATTTGAATGGCGAGGCACCTGTGGTGAAGTTGGAGAAGCCATTTAATCACAAATAGTTACTACCGGATGCCCCCTCCCACAATCGAAGTCGGAATACTTTCTGCACCGAGCATCAGTTTCAAACTCAATGGTAGCTTCAGGTCGTCCACAGGCGAAGAAATCGCCGATGCAGAGCGGACTGTTGCGCTTGCGGACATTAAAGATGCCTTGCTGTTTGAGCCTCTGGATGCCGATGCCTCCAACTTTGAACTGTTCCACGTCGTCATCGGCGTAAAATTCCATTGGGAACGCGAAGAAACACAACGCTTTAAGGGTAAGCTGAAACTGTTTGTCGAAGACGGCAAAATTACCGCCGTCAATATTCTCCCCATCGAAGATTACCTGCTCAGCGTAATTTCTTCGGAGATGAGCGCAACCTCCTCGCTCAGCCTCCTAAAAGCCCACGCCATAATTTCCCGCAGCTGGCTATTAGCGCAAATCAAAAAATGTAGAGACGTGGCGTGCCACGTCTCCACGGCGGAATATAAAACGATGATAAAAACCGCCGAAGGCTACATAAAATGGTACGACCGCGAAGACCACAAACATTTCGATGTCTGCGCCGACGACCATTGCCAACGCTATCAGGGCATCACCAAAGTAACCTCCACGCAAGTCTATGAGGCATTGAAAGCCACTGCGGGCGAGGTTCTCACCTACAATAAAAAGGTGTGCGACGCGCGTTTCTACAAATGTTGCGGCGGCATCACCGAAGCCTTTGAAAATGTGTGGGAGCCGGTCAATCATCCGTATCTCACGCAAGTAGTTGATAATAAGGAAGTTTCAGCCGACTACGACATCGACCTCATGCAAGAAGAGAACGCCCGCAAGTGGATTTTGAGCAATCCGCCCGCCCATTGCAACACGAAGGATGCCAAAGTGCTGTCGCAAGTGCTGAACGACTACGATCGGGAAACGCAGAATTTTTACCGCTGGGAAGTGCGCCTCACGCAGCCGGAAATCAAAGACCTCCTGAAGCGCAAAGTGGGCATCGACGTGGGCGACGTGCTGGATTTAATCCCCGTAGAGCGCGGCGTATCCGGCAGGCTGATTCGCCTGAAAATCGTGGGCACAAGCGGCACAACCGTGATTGGTAAGGAATTGGAAATCCGCAAAGCCCTGTCGGAGTCGCATCTGTACAGTTCCGCCTTCGTGGTGGAAAAAGAGGAGATTGCAGGTCAATCCCGCAATGAAAATGCCGCGTTCATCCTCAAAGGCGCAGGCTGGGGGCACGGCGTGGGGCTTTGCCAAATCGGAGCCGCCATCATGGCCGCCAACGGCACGCCCTATCAAGACATATTAACACACTATTTCCCAAATGCAGAATTGCGAAAAATATATTAAGTCAAAAAAAATCATTACATTTGCATCGTGATTAAGAAAAAAAAAGATGGATTGGAACAAGTTACTAAATAGTGGTAGATTACGTCAGTCTAATAGGGCTGACAAAGGCAATAGTGCAAGAAATGACTTTGAAAGTGATTTTGGCAGAATTATTTTTAGCCCTGCCATTAGAAGATTGCACGATAAGGCGCAGGTTTTTCCTTTGACCACTGATGATAATATCCATTCAAGGCTTACCCATTCAATGGAAACTATGTCTGTTGGTTACTCAATGGGCGTAAAAATTAGTGAAAGTGCGGTTCTAAAAAAGAAAACAAATAAAGAAACTTATGATTTATTCCGAGAAATCCCTATAATTATAAAAAATTGCTGTCTGGTTCACGACATAGGCAATCCCCCATTTGGACATTTTGGCGAAACTGTTATTCAAAATTATTTTAAAGATTATTTTGAAAAAATGAAAAACAACGACCCTCTATACGGTTTAACGGAAAAACAAAAAAATGATTTTGAGTATTTTGATGGCAATGCACAAGGTTTGAGAGTGCTTTCAAAATTGCAAATTCTGAATGACCCTTACGGACTTAATTTAACTTATGCAACATTAGCCTCTTACATGAAATATCCGCATTGCGGAGTACCTGACAAGATGCATATTGAAACGAAAAAACACGGCGTTTTTCTTTCTGAAAAAGAGTATTTTGACACAATTGTTGAAAATTGTGGTTTGAAAGAAGATAACAGAATTGTAAGACATCCATTGTCGTATATTATCGAAGCCGCAGATTCAATTTGTTATTTGGTAATGGACATAGAAGACGGTTATAACAAAAAACTATTTGATATAGACTATTTGTACGATAAATACAAGGATATTCCGTGTATCAAAGAAAAAATAGACAAAATCTATAATGACGAGGGAAAATATTATAAAAACAACAATACAAAAACAACGGCTTTAATTTCCAAAAGTATTATTAAATCTGCACTTGAAGAAAATAATTTGAATAGTGATGATGGGAAGAAGGGACTTAATGATTTGGAACCTTATTATAAATTGAAAGTGATTGTAGATTTTATTTCGGGAATGACCGACCAATATGCGTTAAATCATTATCAACGAATCAGTGGACAAAAAATTAGTTGACATATATGATAAGATTCAAGCACGTTCAGATGATTTTGACAATTATCTGCGTAAGTTGTTGCCATCAAATGTCCTTAGATTGGCTGATAAGTTAATGACTAAAACAAATGTTTATTTATTTAGTGGTATCATTAGGGATTATTTTATAAACTCAAAGAACAGCTTCAGAGATGTTGATTTTATTGTTGATGACATAGATGTTGAAGCGTTTATTTCGGATTTTGACACCACCAAAAATAACTATGGTGGCTATAAGATAACAATAGGTTCTGTCACAATTGATTTATGGAATATTAAAAACACATGGGGGTTACCCTATCAATCGCTGTTACCTTTTGCAGAATATATGCCTGAAACAACTTTTTTTAATTCATCCTCTATCTTATATTCTCTGAATAACAAACAATTTATTGTTGGTAAACCTTTTTTGGACTTTTTGAAAAATAAACAATTAGACATTGTGTTAGAAAACAATTCATTACCGGCACTGTGTATTGTAAATTCATTTTATTACTCTCAGAAGTATAAGGTTAAATTTTCAAACAGGCTATCCCAATATATTCTGGATAATTATGAAGCCTATTCAAAAGAATTTGAAAGCATACAAAAAAAACATTTCAAGAAAGTGTTATATCCTGAAAATGAATTATTAAAACTTATCCACACAATATGAAAAAAACAATTATTTCATTAAGCTTGCTTTTAAGTTTGCAAGTTGCTGTGGCACAGCCTTTGGCGCGTGTGCTGCCCGAAGAGGTGGGGATGGACTCCCGCCGTTTGCATTATGCTGATGAGGCTATTTTGCGGGCTATTGATAACAAGGAGATACCCGGTGCCGTGTTGGCTGTCGTGCACAAGGACAAATTGGCATATCTGAGAGCCTTTGGCAACAAGGAGGTGTATCCGAAGACCGTTCCGATGGATGTGAACACCGTGTTTGATATGGCTTCGGTGAGCAAATCCATGTCCACAGCCATCTCTGTGATGCAGTTGGTGGAACGTGGGCGGCTCCGTTTGTTGGACAAGGTGAGCCTCTACATCCCTGCCTTTAAGGACGATATTCGGGTGGTGGATTTACTTACGCACACCTCCGGGCTGCCTCCGTATGCGCCGGTCGATTCGTTGAAAGCGAAATATGGCGCGCCCAATCGCGACAGTTTGATTGCCTACATTGCCACCGGCAGGCGGGATTTTGCTCCGACAACAGGCTTTCAATACAGTTGCCTCAATTTCATCACCTTGCAGCGCATTGTTGAAACCATTAGCGGACAAAACCTGCGTGACTATGCTAAAACCAATATATTTGATGTCCTGGGCATGACTCACACCGACTACAAGCCGACAGGCGAAACATTGGAACGCGTGGCTCCCACCGAAAAACAGAAAAACGGCAGTGTGCTTCGCGGTGTGGTGCACGACCCATTGGCGAGGGTCATGAATGGCGGCATTTCGGGCAATGCGGGTGTGTTTTCGGATGCCAACGATTTGGCAATTTTGGCGGCGGCATTGCTCAACGGCGGCGCGTACAACGGCAAGCGCATTTTAAGTCCGTTTGGCGTGATGGCGATGCGCACGGTACCGCGAGCCGTTGACCAATTTGGGCGCGCGCTGGGTTGGGATGTGCGTTCCGACTATGCCTCCAACACCGGCGATTTGTTGGGCAAAAACACCTTTGGACACACCGGCTACACCGGCACATCGCTCGTGATTGACCCCGACAACGAAATTGCTGTCATCCTCCTGACCCACCGAGTGCACCCCAAGGATGCGGGCGAAGTGGTCAGGCTGCGGTCAATGGTCGCCAATGCCGTGGCTGCGGCTGTCAACTGCCCCCCTCTCCGCGTGTATTTTCCGCACTATTACGCACGTGTCGAGCAGTTTAGGCACGAGCCGCCGATTACCCCCACCGACATCGTGTTTTTGGGCAACAGCCTCACCGAAGGCGGACAATGGAGCAACTATTTTCCGAAGCAAAGCATCGTCAATCGCGGCATTTCCGGCGATGTAGCCATGGGAATCTACGACCGTCTGGAACAAATTTTGCCCTACAAACCAAAGAAAATCTTCCTGCAAACGGGCGCAAACGATGTGGCGCACGATTTGAGCACCGACAGCATCGCAGGGCTAATCACACAAGTGGTGGATAAAATCCGAGCGGAAGCGCCCGACACCAAATTGGTGCTGCAAGGCTCACTGCCCATCAACGAATCGTTTGGTCGCTACAAAGCCCTGACCAACAAAACGGAAGTCTTCCCGCGACTCAACGCGCAACTGAAAGCCATGGCAGCCTCCCGCAACATAGAGTTCGTAAACCTGTTCCCACTATTCACAGAACCAAACACAAACGAATTGCGAAAAGAACTAACATCCGATGGCTTGCATGTGAACAGCAAAGGCTACGCCATCTGGGTGAAAGCAATTGAGAAATTGGTAAAAGAATGATTGCCCACTGAAAATGTGTTTTGATAATGGTGGAAAAATAGTTACCTTTGCGGCGTTTATACAATAAAACTATTTGAAATGAAAACTAACGAAGCTATTAGAAAATTGAAAAAGGCGGGATGCTACTTTCTCGAGCATGGCACGAGGCATGATTGGTGGTTTAGTCCGCTGACAAACAAAAAATTTCAAGTTCCACGACATCAAACGCAGGAACTTACGCCAAAAACGAAAGAGAGCATTGAACATTATTCGGGGGTTAAATTTTAATTCTTGAATTTAAACACATAAATAATAATAATATGAAAAAAGTGAAAGTAATCGTTGAACGCGGAAGCGACAACAAATTTAGTGCAATCATGGATTGTTATGATTACGATTTTGGATTGTCGGGATTTGGAGATACCCCGAAAGAAGCCATCGCGGATTTTTACGAATGCTACGATGAAGAAAAAGTGATGAGTGCCAAGGAAGGTAAATCAACGCCTGAATTGGAGTTTGATTTTGAATATGACTTAAGCTCGTTTTTGAATTATTATTCCGGAATTCTTTCAAAATCAGGCTTGGAACAAATTACCGGAGTTGGTCAAAAACAACTTTGGCACTATTCGTCAGGCTCTAAGCGTCCGCGATTGCAAACAACGAGAAAAATCCAAAAAGGAGTGCGTCAATTTGCAAACGATTTAAGTCAAATAAAATTTCACTAATCGACGAGGACACACTATTATTTCACATCCGAAGCGACTACCCTGATATTGATGTTGTCTTTTTTCAGCGTTACTGCGGAGGGTGCGAGGTAGTTTGCTGTGGCATAATCGGTGTAGGAGGTGCTGTAATACGATGATTCGAGTACATAGGACACTTGCACCGGTATCAGCCGCAACTCCAGCGTGGATAAACCGTTGTCGATGGCTTTTTGCACTACATTCGCAATATTGGAATATTGATAGGCATACGCTGTTGAATTGAACATGGCAAAGTAGTAGCTGATATTGTCGGCGGTTTTGCTCTCCTCAAAGAACGTCTGCACCGAGTCCTTTTCAAGCAACACCAATTTGGCTCGGGTCGTATTGAGCATGTTCACCGTGCCCAATGCCGGAAAACCAAAACTGAAATTCGGCGAATATTCCTTCGGCACAGCCTCAATTGCAAGGTTCACAATGCTGAGTTTGCGAGTGCCCATTTTTGCCTTAATCGCCTCAATATCAATGGTTAATTGCGCACAAACACCCGCAGGCGCTTTTATATACATCTTTTCGGCATCGGATGCCAACAAATCGGTTGTGCCATTGGATGTTGTGTAATGGTTCAACTGAATTATCTCCTTCGTCACCGATAGCACAGAGGCACTCGTAGCCACATAAGCCGAATCATTGCTATTTACATCTTTTGCCGTGTTTTTTCGCTGATAATACATGTAAATTTCCGTCTTTTCAACATTCAGCATACTGCCGGTTCCAAACGTAGAGGCAACATAAACGCCCGGGAAAAACGCTGTCATCGCCTCGGGCGAAGCATAAGCCCCATGTCCGGGCTTTTTGTACTCCACCAAAAAATCATCAAACTTTTCTTTGAGCAAATTGATAGAAACAACGCGGTAATACCCACTCGCAGTGGCTGCGTAAAGCGAATCGGAAATCGTCATATCGCGCGCCGTGTAGGTCTGCACCCCCCACGCAGTACTCATATTGCAAAAACGCGCAGGGTCAAAATTTTGCGTGTAATAATCCGGCGTTAAAGGAGTTGCGCTATTCACAGGATACACGCGCACCTCCATCGGCGCAATCGAATCGCCGGTATAGGTGGTGTATAAAATTTTCAACTGCACCGAGTCAATCCTTGCTACGATGCTGTCGCTGTCAAAGCCTGCTGTCGGATAAAATTGGCACGCATAACCCGCCGCAACAGTGCCGTAAGTGGGGTCGGAAAGTTTGCCCAGCAATCCGAAAATCGACTTGGCATAAATGTTGTCCATGCCAACTGTCGTGCCGGTCACGCGGAACGAATCGCTCTTAACCTCTATTCTGTCGTCCGGAGGCAGAATACCCATCCCAATGTCGTCAATAGCATCCTGACTACATGATGACAAGCAAAAAAATGCCAATAATACTATCATTGCGGGCATGACTCGCAATCCCCTTCTACTTTTTAACCTCATCTTTTTTGTCCGATAAAAGTAAATCATAAAACTCATTAAATTTCTCAATATAAACGTCTTCCGACTGAAAATCAAGGAACGGCACATTTTTTGACAGTGCATAGTCTTTCAAACCGTCCTGAATTTTGGGGCTGCCCTGAATCACACCGTCCGAAAAATCAATCGCCAGCTTGCTCAATGCCTCAAAATCCGGTTGTTTTTTAAGCCCCACCACATCCTTGTCTTTCACGTTTTCAATCTTCAATTTTTCGTAAAAATTGTTCGGAAAAGGAGTCGTCAAAGCATCATCATAGATGGAATACACCACTTTGGTGTGCTTGAAACAGGGGTCACTTTTGTAATGTTTCTTGATGTACAGAGGCACCAACGCCGAAATCCAGCCGTGACAATGGATTAAATCGGGTGCCCAACGCAACTTTTTCACCGTTTCCATCACGCCACGCGCATAAAAAATGGCACGCTCGTCGTTGTCGGCATATTCATCGCCATTTTCTTCGTGAAACAACAGTTTGCGTTGAAAAAAATCATCGTTGTCAATGAAATAAACTTGCATTCGCGCCGCTTGTATGGATGCCACCTTGATAATCAGGGGGTGGTCGGTGTCATCAATAATGAGATTCATGCCGGACAAGCGGATGACTTCGTGCAACTGATTGCGCCGCTCGTTGACTGCGCCAAATTTAGGCATAAAAGTGCGGATTTCCTTGCCCTTGTCGCGAATGCCGGGGGGCAAATGGCGCGCAATGTGCGACTGCTCCGACTCAACCAAATAGGGGGTGACCTCCGTAGTAATAAAAAGTACTTTTTTAACAGGCATACATATATTTCCTTTAATCAACCGCAAAGGTAGTGAAAAAAAATTTAATAGACGATGATTTTTGATGATAAAATTTTCTCAGCCATCTATCCTTTATCCGACAATAACATTAAATCGAAGTACATCAATCTTGTTTTTAGTTCTTTTTCGGGCGGCATTCCGATATATTCCTTCTCCTGTTCTTCCGTTGAAAAGAGATTTTGAAAACCATTTGTTTCGTAATAATGCCTTGTAATTTCGTTGTTATAGGCATCAACGGTAAGGAAACGGCAACCTGCCCAATTCGCAGGCAAGAGTACCGCTGATTTAATGATAGCCAATAACTCCGAGCCAATGCCCTTTTTGCGAAATGCTATATTTACCCCCAATCGGCAAACTAATACGGCAGGATAACTACTTAAATGCTTCTCATGAGGAATGAGCGCTGTCACTTTTTTGCGACGACTACCGGGCAAATGCTTGACATCCATACTCGAATTGGCTAATGTGAAAACACAAACTATTACAGACGGGTCTGCATCCAACCGATAGCAATACGACTTGCCCAGCAATTGCCCATTAAAATTATCAGCATCGTTAATAAAAAAATCGTCCAAATCTGCATCACCGCAGCTAAACGATTGACACTGCCCCAACACATCCGTGTCAAACGAATGGATGGTACAAAACTCCTGAAGAAATCCCATGTAGTTATCTTTTTAACGTACCTTTTTGTACTGCTTTTTCTATCATTTCCCGACATGCAACAAATTGTTCGGAAAAATCAATTGACCCGCGGTGTTCCTCTGCCCATCGCGCATTTTGCTCAAATCGTTCTGCTACCTCACCCTCAAGGACGGGTATGCTTCTAACCGGTATTGCCATAATATTTTTATTTTTAAATGTTTATGGCGCAAAGGTAACTGTTTAAAATGACTTTACCAAATTTTCTCTAATCAAACTTGCCCGATGCGCCCCCCTCAATTCAGCACTCAACTATCGCAACATCAGCGGATTTCCTCCAGTGGCTCCAGCACAAATGCACGTTGTTTATAGAGCGGATGCGGCAAAGTCAGTTCGTCGGACTGCATCACCACATCATCGTAGAGGATGATGTCGATGTCGATGAGGCGGTCGTGATAGTGATTGTCCGTTTTTGGCCGCCTGCCCATTTGCTGTTCGATGGCTTTGACGGTGTGCAGGAGGTCTATTGGCGACAAATCTGTTTGCAAGCAGACCGCCATATTCAGGAAGCTGTTTGTGGATTCAAAACCCCATGGTGCCGTTTGGTGGACAGATGAGCGGGCGGTGATGGTGCCCGCCTGTTGGTTCAGAAAGTCGATTGCGGTGCGCAAATTGGTTTCTTTCTCGCCCAAATTGCTGCCTAATGCCAAATATGCTACCATTGCAGTTATCAGTTACCAGTTACCAGTTATCAGTTTCCAATTATTTGGTAACTGGTAACTGGTAACTGATAACTGGCTATAGGATTAGCATTGCGTCGCCATATACGCCGAAGCGGTATTTTTCTTTTAGGGCTACTGAATAGGCCTCCATCAGGAAGTCGTAACCGGCAAAAGCGGCTGCCTGCATCATCATGATGGAATGGGGCAGGTGAAAATTGGTTACCGTGCTGGTCACGAGCACAAAGTTGTATTCGGGGAAGATGAACTTGTTTGTCCAGTCATTATACGGCTTGAGATAGCCCAGCGCGGTGGTTGCCGTTTCCATTGCACGCAACACAGAGCCGCCAATGGCGCACACCTGCTTGCGAGCGTCTTTGGCTGTGTTGACGATTTTTTCGGCATCTTCACCAATGATGAGTGGTTCGGAGTCCATTTTGTACTTCGTCAAATCCTCCACGTCGATGTCGCGGGAATTGCCCAAGCCGAAGTGGACGGTGATGTAAGCCAGTTCGCAACCCTTGATTTCCAGGCGTTTCATCAATTCGCGACTGAAGTGCGCTCCTGCGGCAGGTGCGATGACGGCACCTTCATTTTTCGCAAAAATTGTCTGGTAGCGCTCAATGTCGAGCGGCTCAGACTTGCGTTCGATGTAGGGCGGCAGGGGCATTCCACCCAGCGAATACAGTTCTTTTTTAAACTCTTCGTGCGTTCCGTCAAAGAGAAAACGCAACGTGCGACCGCGCGAGGTGGTGTTGTCGATGACTTCCGCCACCATCGTTTCGCCTTCACCAAAATACAATTTGTTGCCAATGCGAATTTTGCGAGCCGGGTCAACGAGAACGTCCCAAAACAGTTTCTCCTGACTCAGTTCGCGCAACAAAAACACCTCAATAACCGCGTTGGTACGCTCCTTGTTGCCATACAAGCGGGCAGGAAACACCTGCGAATCATTAAACACCAGCGCATCTCCTTCGTTAAAATAGCCCAAAATATCCTTGAATATCTTGTGCTCTATTTTACCCGTTTTGCGGTTCAGAACCATCAGGCGCGACTCATCGCGACGTTCTGACGGATATTGCGCAATCAACTCTTTGGGCAATTCAAATTTGAATTTCGACAATCTCATTTCTTTCATATCGTACCTCCATTTTATCTAAATCGTTTATACTCAAACATTTATCTAATGTAACATCACCAATGCGGGTGCGTACCAAACTTGTCAGAAAAGCACCGGAGCCGAGTGCTGTACCTATGTCGCGCGCCAATGCCCTGATGTAGGTGCCTTTGCTGCACACCACCCTGATTTTTAATGCCATCCCCTCAAATTCCAACAACTCTATCTCATCAATCACCAACTCCTTCGCCTTCAAATCCACCTCCAAACCCTTGCGAGCGAGGTCGTAAGCGCGATTGCCATTCACTTTCACTGCCGAATACGCAGGCGGCACTTGCTGAATTGTCCCCACAAACATTGGCAAAACCTGCTCTACAAGTTCGCGCGTGATGTGCGCCGTTTCATACGTTTTGTCAATCGCCGTTTCCAAGTCGAACGATGGGGTTGTAGCCCCCAGCCGCAATGTGGCAACATATTCCTTCGTTTGGTATTGAAATTCATCAATCCGCTTCGTGGCTTTGCCCACGCACACAATCATCACACCCGTTGCCAAAGGGTCTAACGTGCCCGCATGACCCACTTTCAGCTTTTTTATGCCCCACTCGCGCGATAGTTTGTACCGCAATTTATTGACCAAATCAAACGACGTCCAATTCAAAGGCTTATCCAAATATAAAATCCCCTCCTCACTCATCATATAATCTGCAAATCATAACCCATCGCCAGCAAAATCAAAATTGTGCCACCTACGATGATGCGATAATATCCAAACGGCTTGAACCCGTACTTTGTCAAAATATTGATAAACAATCCCATGGCAAAAAATGCCACTACGAACGCTACAAGGTTGCCAATGAGCAAAATAGTCAGGTTGGCGGACAATACTTCGCGCTCGACAGGCTCTCTGAGCAACCCAAAAAGTTTGTAAGCCGTTGCCGCAAACATCGTTGGCACAGCGAGGAAAAATGAAAACTCCGCTGCGTGTCGGCGACTCAATTTTTGCGCCATACCGCCCACAGTCGTTGCCATAGAGCGCGAAACGCCCGGAATCATCGCAAGACATTGACAGAAGCCAATAATCAGGGCTCTTTTGGTAGTTATTTCTTGATTTCGCGACACATGGGAAAACAGTTTATCGGCAAACAGCATGAAAACACCACCCGCAATCAGCATCGTGGCAATGACAGGCACATTTTCAAGCAAAAGGTCAATTTTTTTGCCCAACAAAAGCCCCACGACCGCCGCCGGCAAAAATGCTATCAAAAGTGTCTTGTAAAACTTCCAATTTTCAAAAAAACGGTGATGATAAAGCACTACTACTGCGAGAATTGCCCCAAACTGGATGATAACGGTAAACGCCTTCACGAAAGGGGTCGGTTCCACGCCGCAAACAGCCTCCGCAATAATCATGTGACCGGTCGAAGACACCGGCAAAAACTCCGTCAGCCCCTCAACAATCGCAATAATGATGGTTTGCAGTATAGTCATTCTTTTTCTTTAAATAAAATGGCATAAACAACTAACGCAAAGCCCAATAGCGTAACAATCGGAGCCACCGTAATGCGTCTGAAACTAAAAATACTGGGGTCAAACCGGCCTGCTCCCTCAATCGTTTGACCACCCGCCATCAGCACAAAGCCCACAATGATGACAACAATTGCCGCCGCCAATAAAATGAAATTCTTTTCCCCAAAAACTAATTCTTTTTTATCCATGTTTTTTTGTTTTTAAAAACGCTAATATTTGCGGGCGCAAAGATAGTCATTATTTATGAATTATTGATTATGAATTTGAAAAAAAATGCCGCCGCAGATTCAACATCAAAGTCCAAGCTTTCCATAAAATCGCAACTCATACTCCGGCAGCAATTCCGGATGAAACACCTTTATCAAATCCTGCAACAACCGGTCAGGATGCAAAATAACTTCCTGGTAATAACTCGATTGCGCCGTATTGCAACCATAAACATTACGATTTTTAAAAGCCCCAAACAACCCATAATTAGGAAACTCATCCACCAACTGCCCATAAGTCAAACCAATATCCGGCAACCGGTAACCGGTAACCGGTAACTGGTAACTGGTAACTGCTGAATAATATTTAATCAGCCAAAAATCAGCTTTTTCGGCCTTATCTAACACCGTTTCAAACGACAGGGAAACATTCGTAGTGCTCGGATTATCCTTCCAGACATAGTCTGCACCCGCATCACGCAACAGATATGCCACATTGCTTTTGCCGCCCGGGATGTACCAAAAGTCGCCGTATTTCTTTTCCGTAAACACCGTTGGGCGCACTTTCACATCGGCTGTTGATTGCCTCAATGCCTCGTAGGCATCCACCGTTGCGAAAAAGAGCGAGTCAGCCAATTCTTTTTTGCCAAACAGTCGCCCAAACAGTCGAATCCACTCCGTGCGTCCCAGCGGGTGATTTTCGAGATAGTCCAAACACGGGAAACTTGTGGCGCCCACCTTATTCAATGCGCCCACCGCCGACTCGCTAATTGGCGTTGTCATAATCAGTTGCGGCTCAAGCAGGAGCAATTTTTCAATATCAAGCTGCGTCTCCTGTCCCACATCCCGGATGGCTCCGGCAGCCAATCCGGCCTGAATGGAGGGCGTCAATATGTAAGCCGCATCGCCCACGCCTGCCAACTTGTCGGTCACGCCCAGCTCGTCCATCATGCTGCAAACGACCGACGAAAACGCCACCGTGTGCGTCAGAGGCGTGCGCAACAGTGTCCCCGCGGGCAAATTGTCCGGCAAGGGCAGGTTTTGCGGCACCAAAATATAGGTCTGCAAAACATCATCGTTTTTCCACGGATTTTTGATTTGCACCAGCTCATAATCGGGGTGCGATTTGAGGCTAAAGCCCAGTGCATAAGCATTCCCATCGGCATTATCCAACGGTAACGGCTGCTTGCCCTGACAAGAAAGCAACAAGGCAAATGCAAACACTAAAATTTTTTGTTGAGCCATAATAAAAATAATAATTATTGCGCAAAATTACAAAAAATTGGCTGAATAAAAATAAATGCTTACCTTTGCCGCCGAATATTAAAAAAAAATAAAAAATTAGAATTGTGAGAAAGGAAATGTTATTATTTGCCCTGTTGGGCATGGGAGCCGCTGTTGAGGCTCAAAATTCTGAAACTGTTGAGGTACAAACACTTGAGCCTCAATCTGTTGGACTACAGAGTGAAGCAGCTGTGGCAGCTCCCACCGGCGGAAAGCCATTTGAGCGACTTGGTGTGTACATAGACGTGGGTACTACCGGTATTGGTTTGGACGTGGCGACGTCTTTGAACAACCATTTTGTGCTGAAGGCGGGTTTTTCAATGCTGCCTTTTGCCCTAACAAACACGTTTGATCTTGCTGCCCCAGATTTCGACCTTAGCGGTCATCCGCTATACTCAACCTTGTTAAGCGAGGGCTTGCCTACAAAATCAGCTGACGTGCCTAGCGAAGTGGATGTAGAAGCCAAACTGGGGCTTATGAATGGTCGCATTCTGGTGGATTATTATCCGTGGGCGAGCAGTGGCTTCCATTTGACCGCCGGTGCATACATCGGACAAAGCCATTTGGTGAGCATCGAAGGAAGACTTCCGCAAAAATTGAACGATGCCATTGACAGAGTCAAAAAGTATGAGGCAGACAATCCTGGTGCACCAAAATTCGATTTATTTCCAGCCGTTGACATCAATGGCGAATCGATTGATACAAAAGAACTTAATGGGAAAGTAGATGCCTCTGTTGACATAAATACCGTGAAACCCTATCTGGGACTTGGTTTTGGGCGTTCTATCCCCAAACGCCGCATTGGATTTCAGTTTGAACTTGGTGCCATGTATCTCGGTATGCCAACACTTGGCAGCACCAATGCAAAATTAAAGAAAGCCCTAAACAAGGATGGTGGCGATTTCAATATTGCCGAATATGCAGGATACCTGCAAATTTATCCCGTCATCTCATTCAAACTAACCGGCAGAATTTTCTAAGGCTTGCCACAGATTATCTTGTGGGGCGGGGGCTACTATGTCGATTTTTTCTTTGGAAACGGGGTGGATGAATTGGGCTTGCCTTGCGTGGAGGCTGATGCCGCCGTCGGGATTGGAGCGGTCGAAGCCGTATTTCAGGTCGCCCTTGATGGGGCAACCCATTTTCGCCAACTGACACCGGATTTGGTGGTGGCGACCGGTTTTCAAATCTACTTCCAGCAGATGGTAATTGTCGGAACGGGCGATGAGTTTATAGCTCAAAATCGCCTTTTTTGAGTTTGGCACCTCCTTGTCGTTGGCGTACGACTTGTTTTGCTTCACGTTGCGCACCAGATAATGCACCAGTTCGCCCTCGTCCTGCGGCGGGCGGTTTTTCACGACTGCCCAATATGTCTTTTGAACCTGCCCTTCGCGAAACATTTCGCACAATCGCGGCAATGCCTTGCTCGTTTTGGCAAAAATGACCACACCCGAAACAGGACGGTCAAGGCGATGCACCACACCGATAAACACATTGCCGGGCTTGCTGTACTTCGCCTTCAGCCACTGCCGGACAACCTCCGAAAGCGGCTCATCGCCCGTTTTATCGCCCTGAACAATCTCCGAATTGGTCTTGTTCACCGCGATGATGTGGTTGTCTTCGTAAATTACTTCCATTTGCTGTGCGATTATTTACCATCTACTCCAAACAGTTCAAAGAGAGTTTCCATTTCCAACTCAAAAAATTTAGACAGCCAATCACTATCGTCAGTGATTCTAATTTGAGGCGTAAGATAGCTTTCAAACGCAATAATTCGGGCAAGTTTATCCGTAATATCGGACTGTGCCTCATAAAAAAACGCTATAGAATAGGCGGACAAAAACAATTTTCTCTCATAATCAGTAATGGTTTGGAATTTGGACAACAGCGTTTTAACATTTTTGATGTTAATGTTTCTTTGGAAGACATTTTCGTGGGTTTCGCATAAATGCACATTCCAGGCCATTGTTACAAAAAAATTATCCGGATATTTCGCACGGTATTTTTCTAAAATTTGGACACAGTTTTTGTACGGTTCATATCGACCGTAATACGATATTTCTACCGTAGCAACAACTGGTGCCTCGCCCACTTCCTTGCGAAACGCCTCTATCGCTTTTTGACCCTCTTTTTTGCCTTTGGCTATTTCAGCAATCGTATCCTGAAACAAATCGTTAATTGTTTCATAAAGTCTCGGCGGCACACCGGCAAAAAACTCGTTAGGCAATTCACCAACCGGTACGCAAGGATAGTCCAAATCGCGTGACAGCTCATCCTTGTATTTTTCAATCGCCTCGTCACCGGCATATTCTTTTGCAAGTAAATGAGTTATAACTACCAGTTTACTCACATACTCCAGGTCTCTATTTCTATCCATATCTTTAGTGCCGGCGAAATCAAGAAACCATGCTTTCTGCTCTTCTCTACTCATTTGCAGCACCTCATCACGAAAGTCGCTAAATTTAGCGCGCATAGCCTCGCGACCGGGATTCACATACAAAGGCTTGCCATCTTTGCCCCCGCAAGGAATGTCAATCAAAGGGATGTCATCCCTGTCTTCTTCCAAGAGAAAACGGGTGGTTTGGGCGAAATCCTTATGCGGTTTAAATCCATACTTTTCGGCATATTCAATGGCGGCATATATAATATTGTGTGCCAATTCATAAGAAATAGGAACAAATTCAACGTCCGCAAACTCAGTCAGATGCTTCTCCAACTTTTCCGGCGGAATGTTAAACTCATAGACTGTCTCTTTTACCCCCAAGCACTTTAAGTCAGCTAAATAGGAACAATAAGTTAGATTGCCATTGGCATGCTGTCGAGCCACCACGACCTGACCAAGTCCGGCCTCCTCCCATTCGGTGTTTACCCAACAATTGTAAACAGGGAGGCTTCTCGACTTTTGGCGAATGTAGTTCTCAGGGCTTAGTGCCTGAGATTGTGTTGTTGTTGTTTTCTTTGACATAATTATTTATTTTTTCGTTATTTGCGGGTGCAAAGTTAATATTAAAAATCGAAAAAAAAGGAATAAATTTTGTTTTAATCCAAAATAAGTTTGTACCTTTACGGCTTGAAAAAAACATGCTATATGAAAGTATTCGTATTAAATTGTGGTAGTTCGTCCATCAAATACAAGTTTTTGGACATGAACGCCAACGAAACGCTGGCTCAGGGGGGCATCGAAAAAATCGGATTGTCCGGCTCGTTTCTCAAACTCACCTTGCCTAACGGCGAAAAAGTGGTGTTGGAAAAGGATATTCCCGAGCACAAAACGGGCATCCGGTTTATCATGGACACGATTACCGGAGCGGCTCACGGCTGCATCAAGTCGCTGTCGGAAATTGATGCGGTCGGGCACAGAGTGGTGCACGGCGGCGAACGATTCAATGCCGGCGTGGTCGTCACCGACGAGGTGATTGCGCAAGTGGCGGAGTGCATCGACCTCGCGCCGCTTCACAACCCGCCCAACCTCGAAGGCATTTACGCCATCAAGGAACTGCTGCCGAGCACGCCGCAGGTGGCTGTGTTTGACACGGCTTTTCACCAAACCATGCCGCAGGAGGCGTATATGTACGGTTTGCCCTACGAGTATTACACCAAATATGGCGTGCGTCGCTACGGGTTTCACGGAACGAGCCACCGCTACGTGTCCCGGCGCGTGTGCGAATTTCTGAACGTGCCCTACGAAAAGCAGCGCATCATCACCTGTCATATTGGCAACGGCGGCTCCATCACGGCGATTAAAAACGGCAAGTCGGTGGACACGTCCATGGGGATGACCCCTGTGGAAGGGCTGTTGATGGGTACGCGCTGCGGCGATGTGGATGCCGGCGTACTCACGTTTCTGATGGAAAAAGAGCATTTGGATGCGCAAGGTATTTCCCGGTTGATTAACAAGCAGAGCGGCGTGGACGGGCTGTCGGGCGTGTCGTCCGATATGCGCGAAATTGAGACGGCGGTGAAAGCGGGCAACGAAAGAGCCATCATGGCATTGAAAGTCTATGAATACCGCATCAAAAAGTACATCGGAGCCTACGCAGCAGCCTTAGGAGGCGTAGACATCATCGTCTTCACCGGCGGCGTAGGCGAAAACCAAACAGGCCTGCGCGCGTCCGTCTGCAAAAACTTAGACTACATGGGCATCCAAATCGACCCCGAACGCAACAAAGTACGCAGCGAAGAAATCATCATCAGCACAGACAGCGCGAAAGTGAAAGTGGTGGTAATTCCAACTGACGAGGAGTGGATGATTGCGCAAGATACAGCAGAGTTGGTGGGGTGATTTTTTTTTTTACAGTGTAGCTTCCGTCTGTTACCCCGTATGGGGTACAATTTTGATAACCCCGTACAAGCGATAGCGCAGTGCGGGGTATAAGGCACTCTCCTCGTTTTCGCCCTGAAAGGGCAACATATCCCAGCCCAACGCATCGCGTTGGGGAATGATGATAAATGATTGTGTGCGCCCTGAAAGGGCAACATAATGATATAATGCCCTTTCAGGGCGCAAAACACACAAAACCCATTCCCCCAACGCGATGCGTTGGGCTGGGATATGCTGGGCTTTCAGCCCGTAATGAAATCTTCCGACCACGACTGGGCGATGCCCTACGCTATTGCTACAAGGCTTTCAGCCTTAACTACTTTTAAAAATACAGCAGGGAGCTAAAAAACTCCCTCTGCAAGCGCACGATCCGAAGAACAGCTAAATACCTTCCGGTATCTGGGCGCAAAGGTACAACATTTTTTTGAATCCACCAAACATTTTTATTTTTTTTACGGTTTTGCTTCCGTCTGCTACCCCGTATGGGGTACAATTTCGATAACCCCGTACAAGCGAAGCGCAGTGCGGGGTATAAGGCACCACCTCTCCTCGTTTTTCGCCCTGAAAGGGCAACATATCCCAGCCCAACGCGATGCGCTGGGCTTTCAGCCCGAACCGTCATTGCGGGGCTTTCACCCCGAACCGTCATTGCGGGCTTGACCCGCAATCCCCTGTTCTACATCGCTCTGTAGCACAACATTCACCTCATTTTCAGGGGGTTGCGGGTCAAGCCCGCAATGACGATAATAACGAATTTAACAAACTTTAACATATTGAAGTGTTAAAGTTTAGAAAACCTATTGTTTATTAAAAAAACTTTCACTACCTTTGCCGCCGAGTTGTCGTAGTGGCAATTCACAAAAAATTTGTTAAACATTAAAATTAAGATTTATGAAAGAAAAATCTAAAAACAGGAAGTTTGCAAACTTTGCAAACACTACGCCACCACATGGCGTTCTCTTGGGGGGGGGGGGCACGAAGTCTTCGAGCCTCAAGAAGAAAAATTTCGTTATTCCTTAGTGGGATTTTCGTATCGGTGCTTTTCGCTCTTAGCTACGGTTGCAAAGAGGAAACGTACGAGTTTACGCAAGGTCAGGTGGGAGGTGACCCTCACAATCCGGCTTTGCCTGTGACTGTTACCGGATTCACGCCCGACTCGGGCAGGATACGGGAAAAGGTGCTCATTTCCGGGTCTAATTTCGGCAATGATGCCTCGCAAGTGGAGGTGCTGTTTAACGACGGCTTTGCCGATAGAAAGGCAAATGTGCTCAGTGTAAACGGTACTGCTATTTATTGCCTTGCACCAAAGCAGAGTAGTGGAAGCAACCAAATTAAGGTGAGCATAGCCGGTGGCTCGGCGGTCGCTGCTTCCAAGACATTTGGCTACAAGGCTGTTGAGACCGTTTCATGGTTTGCAGGGGCAGGAAACGCCAATGGAAACTATGATCATAACAGTGCTAATGCCGCTTTGGATGGACCCTTGGCGAGTGCTACCTTCTTTAAACCACAAGGGATTGTTGCCCTTGGCGGTGGACAGGTAATGACTTTCGG
Source organism: Candidatus Symbiothrix dinenymphae (assembly GCA_001417715.1). Taxonomy (GTDB): domain Bacteria; phylum Bacteroidota; class Bacteroidia; order Bacteroidales; family Azobacteroidaceae; genus Azobacteroides; species Azobacteroides dinenymphae. The sequence goes on along the minus strand of BBRT01000050.1, from coordinate 12,195 downwards.
GTTTCATCAAGGTGCGGCCGCAAGAACGCGCTTTATATCGGGACCTGACAATCAGGTTGTCACCTTACAGTATAACGCGTATATGGGTAAACCGGCTGTGAACGAGGATAAAACCATCGTATATAATACGACTCTGAACCCTCCATATCCGGTTTACCAATACCCAAAGGTAGCAGGGTGGACGCCGGAAAATATCGGCGTAATTACTGTTCCAAGTCAAGTATCAACAGTAGATAATATACGCACGCTTGTCATGATGGATAAAGCTCATGACCCCGCTCAGGAGTGGCTGTATTTCTGTCATAGAGACCAAATATTCGGACGTTACAACGTGAATACGAATGTAACAGAGGAGATAAGCACAGGCATCGCGGGTTTGCCGACTTCCGGTTGGGGACCCTACATGGTGTATGACCGGTTCAAAGACTGTTTTTATGTTTCCTATTTCCAAAGGTTCAGCATTTATAAAATCACCAAAACCGGAGCCAACTGGGGCGACGGAGTACTGGCGGTGCTTTACGCCGGAAATACGACGGACGGCCGCGTTGTTGACGGGGCTTTAACAGACGCCCTTTTCTTTCAACCGAAGGGTATGTGTATGGACGACGAAGGCAATCTCTACATTTGCGAAAGTAACTTTACGGCTGAAGATAGCTGGACCAGCATAGCCGGTCAGGGCGATGTGATTCGGAAAATATCGGGAATTGACGGGCAGGTAACCACCGTTGCCGGAAAGCTCGGCGTGGAAGGTCCGGCTCCAAGACCAAGAGGAGAGCCGCTTCAGTCGGTTTTGCTTGACCCGCAGGATATTTCGTATGACGGCGAAGGTAATTTATACATCTCCGAATGGTGGGAATGTCAAATTGTCATATATAGTATTGAATAATTTTAAAATATAGATAAAAATATGAAACATATAATATTAATAGTGTTGACACTCGCTTTGTCGCTCACAGCATTTGCACAGGGTGAAATTATTGAGGTAAAAATCGGCTCTTCAGTTAAAGTGGCGGGTGTCGTAATGGATTAGCAGGGAGCCTTACTGCCCGGTGTGGCGGTCAATATAAAAGGAACAACCACAGGCACCACTACGGATGTCGATGGTAGATTCAGGTTAGACAACGTTTCTTCAGGCTCTGTGGTGAGCTATTCCTTTTTGGGATATAAAACGATTGAAATCACTTATACCTCCAGCAAGGAAAGGGAAAGAATAGGTCTGACGCCCGATGTGAGCGAACTGGAAGAGGTGGTAGTATCGGGTCGCGGTGCTCAGCGTAAGATATCGGTGGTAGGTGCTGTCACCAGCATTGAAGCCAAAGATTTGCAAGTGCCTGCCACTTCGGTGAGCAATATGCTGGGCGGTCGTGTGCCGGGAATTATAGCTGTCACACGCAGCGGTGAGCCGGGTAATGATTTTTCCGAATTTTGGATACGGGGTATCGCTACTTTTGGTGCCAGTCAATCGGCACTGATACTCATTGACGGTGTCGAAGGCAATCTGAATGACCTGGACCCTGCCGATATTGAAAGCTTCTCCATCTTAAAAGACGCTTCCTCCACCGCGGTGTATGGCACGCGTGGAGCCAACGGCGTGGTGGTGGTAACCACCAAACGGGGAAAATCCGGTAAGATGCGTATCAATTTCAAGACGAATGCCACTTATTCCTATTCGCCGCGTATGCCGGAATATGTAGATGCCTATCAGTATGCCGGTTTGGCTAATGAAGCAAGGATGGTAAGAGGCAATCCTGCCGTATATACTCCCACCGAAATGGATTTGTTCCGGACGGGAATGGACCCGGATTTGTATCCCGATGTCAACTGGCGCGATGTGATTATGAAAGACCATGCGTGGAATACACAGCACCACCTGAGTATTGCAGGCGGCGGTGAAAACGCCCGTTACTATGTGAGCCTTGGCATGCTTAGCAACGAGGCACTGTTTAAGCAGGATGCCGCCTCGCCATACAAAGCCAATGTGGACTATCACAAATACAATTTCCGGGCTAATGTGGACGCCAATATAACGAAATCGACCGTGCTTTCGATGAATCTGGAGACCGTGTTTGTCAGCCAAAATGCCCCCGGATTTGGAGATGATAACAATGCCTTGTGGGCAGCGCAGGCAAATCTGCCTTCAACCACTGTTCCTGTTCGTTATTCCAACGGTCAACTGCCCACTTTTGGTATTTATCAAACTGCTATTGCCCCCGACCAGATGTCGCCATACGTACAGTTGAACTACACGGGCTACAAAGCCATTGAGCGATACAGTGCCAAATCAAATCTTGCCTTGAAGCAAGACTTGGGTATGTTTGTGGAAGGATTGTCCATACAGGGGCTGTTCTCTCTGACCACCAACGGCAACCACATTATCGTAAACAGCATGACTCCCGAATTGTTTCTTGCCACTCCCCAGTCAGGTCGCAACCAAGATGGTTCCCTGAATACGAGAAGAATGACAACTGCCTCTGCGCTGACGTCAATACAGACCTCCCGTTCAGACAGGCAGTATTACTTTGAAGCGCAGGCTAATTACAATCGTGTCTTCAATGACGACCACCGCGTGACCGGTCTGTTCCATTTTTACAGGCAGGAAGGAAAAGACAGCGGATGGGGCGACACCATGTTCGATGTCATACCGAAACGCTATCAGGCGTATTCGGGGCGGGCTACCTATTCGTATCAGGATACCTATCTGATAGAAGGAAATCTGGGATACACCGGCTCGGAGAACTTTAAGAAAGAAAGCCGTTGGGGTCTGTTCCCTTCCATCGCGCTCGGTTGGATTCCCAGTCAGTACGAGTTTTTCACCGGCACATTGCCCTTCTTCAATTACCTGAAATTCCGCGGCTCTTACGGACAGGTGGGTAATGACCGGCTGGAGGTTCGCTTTCCATACCTTACCACTATTCAAGCGGGCACAGCAGGTATATGGGGCGGACCGACGTTGAAAGAAACACAAATCGGCTCACCCAATATGCAGTGGGAGACCACCACTAAACTGGACTTGGGTATTGATGGAAAACTGTTTAGCAACCGGCTTGATTTCGTGGTGGACTTTTACCGGAATAAAACCACAGGCATTTTCCAGCAACGAGAAAGCGTTCCGCTTGAATCGGGCTTTATTTTGACGCTTCCGTATGCCAATATAGGCGAAATGTCGTCGTGGGGGCTTGACGGGACACTCTCTTTCACCCAGCCTATTGCACAAGATATGAGTGTGACCGTGCGCGGCAACTATACGCTGGCGCGAAACAAAGTGGATTACTGGGAGCAGTCAGGCGTAAACTACCCCTATCAGGCATACTCCGGCAAACCGTACGAGATATTGAGAGGGCTGATTGCCGAAGGGTTGTTCAAAGATGAACAGGATGTTCTCAGCAGCCCCAAGCAAACCTACATGAGCAATGTGCAACCCGGCGACATCAAATACAAAGATGTCAATGGCGACGGACAAATTGACGATGAGGATATTGTGCCGCTGTCGTTCTCCAACATACCTCAGATGCAGTATGGAGTGGCGTTGGAGTACCGATACAAAGGGTTCACTGTAAGCGGGCTGCTTGAAGGCGTGAGCGGTGTAGAATATTTTATGGGCGGCACCGGTTATTATCCATTTGCAGCAGACGAAACCGGCAATGTGCTGGCGATAGTGGCTGACCAAGCCAATCGCTGGACGCCGGCTTCCTATTCGGGCGACCCTTCAACAGAAAATCCCAATGCCCGTTTTCCCCGCCTGACTTACGGACCAAACCTCAACAACAATCGTGCATCAACGTTCTGGCTGGCTGACGGTTCGTATGTGCGCCTGAAAAATGTGGAATTGGCTTACTCCATTCCCCAAAAATGGCTGTCAAAAGCTAAAATTTTTGAATCGGCAACTTTCAGTTTGTTGGGCGAAAACCTCTACGTGTGGGATAGTGTGAAATTGTGGGACCCTGCACAGGCTTCGGACAATGGAGCTGTGTATCCCCTGCAGCGCAAATTTACCATTCAGTTAGTGGCAACATTTTAAATAACATAATAAAAATAAAGATTTATGAAAACAGTTATAAAAGAAATATTATTAAAGATGCGAGTGCTCAGCATTTGCCTATCAGGCATACTCCTGTACTCATGTGATGATTTTCTGGATGTGGACGACCACTTCAAAAATACGCAGCAGTTGGATTCCATATTCACCAGAAGAGATAAAGTGCTACAGTACATGCAAGAAGCGGCAAGTTATTTGCCGAACGAAGGGAATTTATGGACGAACCCTCCGGGAACTTTTGATATCGTTGTTTTGCCTTTTCAGGGCGCATCGGATGAGAACTTCACTTCGTTCACCGACGCCCGTCATGCCGCCAACTTGTTTCTGCTTGACGAACTCACGCCGACCACTACGATAGGGGGATTGCAGCCGTTCGAAAATTATTCCAAGTGTTATATAGGGATAAGAAAAGCAAGTACTATTCTGCAACGCCTCCACGAGGTGGTGGATATTTCCGACATCGACAGGCGGGATTTCATGGGAAGATGTTATTTCCTGAGGGGATATTATTACTATTTGCTCTTGTTGCAGTATGGTCCGGTGCCTGTCTTGCCCGAGACAGCATTTGCCGTGGACGCCACAGCGGACGAATTGGCCGTTGAACGCTCTACTTACGATGAATGTGTAGAACAAATTTGTAAAGATTTGGAACGAGCGGTCGAAAACCTTCCGTCACGCGCAAGCAGGGCGCAGACCGACATAAGCTTTCCGGTCAAAGAGGCAGCCATGGCAGCTATTTCCCGCGTTCGATTGTATGCAGCCAGTCCCTGGTATAACGGCGGCAGTAGCGGATTGTATAGCGACTGGACCCGCAAAAGCGATGGCGCACATTTCATCAGTCAAACCAAAGACAATGACAAGTGGGGAAAAGCCGCGGTAGCCGCCCAGCGCGTGATAAATACGGGATTATACGAACTGCACACCGCCAAAATAAAGGCGAGTGCTCCCCCCGCACCTTTGCCTGCTACGGTAACAGCGGCATACGCCGCCCGTCCCATTGCTCAGTTCAACCCCTCTGTAATTGACCCATACAGCTCGTTTGCCGAAGTATTTAATGGAGATGTGATGCTTCGAATGAATGACGAAATCATCTATTCCAGCGGTCCGACGCAGGGAGGAGGAGACAGCCCTGCCGGCATTGCCATGACTTCGAATATGGGTGGCATGAACGGATTGAACCTGACACACGATGTGGCATCCGCTTTTTACATGGCAGACGGCACGCCCTTTAGCATGCAACCGGATGCGACAGACGCCATCGGAGCTGATAAAACTTTTTCGGGTTATACGTTAAATACCGATGCCGCCAAAATGTATGACAACCGCGAAATGCGTTTTTATGTGACCATGGGATTTCAATATTGTGTGTGGCCCGGCACCTCAGCCAGCAACGCTGCGTATAGGAATATCGTGACAGACTATGGTATGGGCGGAAATGCGGGAGCCAGTCCGGCAACCCCCGTGGACTATAACCATACGGGGTACACCTGCAAAAAATACGTTCACCCCGACGATATGGTGCGTACCGGGAGCATAAAAATCAAATACTTCCCTGTTTTTCGCTATGCGGAAACGTTGCTGAACTATGCGGAGGCTCTGAACGAATTGGACGGCAGCTATAGCGAGAACGGCATCGCCGTGGCGGGAAGAGATGAAGGCGAGATATTGGATGCTTTCAATCAGATACGCTATCGCGCAGGATTGCCCGGTTTAACTGCCCTTCCGTCTCGTGAAGACATGCGCGCCCTTATCAAAGCAGAACGGCGCATTGAATTTGCCTGCGAAGGTCACCGCTACCACGACCTCCGTCGTTGGGGCGATGCCTACGTAGCCTACAACCGACCCGTCACGGGGATGAATATTAGAGCCGTGAATGGTTCTCTTACTTTCCGTACGGATTTCCACACCCTAACCACCATCAATGATGATAAGGGTCGCCGGTATTTCGATTACAAGAATTATTTTTGGCCACTCCCAAAAACGGCTCTGAATAATAATAGTAATTTAGTGCAAAATCCGGGATGGTAGTCTGAACCATGATTTTTACAAGATTTTCAAGATTAGCAAGATGAAAGAGAATAGATTATCATGGTAATCTTGAAAATCTTGTGAAAATCACGGTTCAAAGACAAAAAAATTAGAAATTAGAAATTAAAAATTAAAGATTATGAACAGATTTAGAAAAATAGCAGTTTTAATGCTTTTTGTGGCGCCGGTTTTTCAGGCGTGCGAAGTGGTTGACCCTTTGGCTTCCGAACAATATCAAAAGGATATTTATATTGTCGGCGCAAACGAGCGGATAGCCACCTTTAATGTGCCTTTTGGCACTCAGGAGAGTACTTTCGTTTCTATTTCGGCAAGCGGTACGAAGCGCGTAGAGCAGGATGTAGAAATTACACTCCGTCAAGCCGACAGCCTTATCAATTGGTATAACGGCAAATACATGCTTGACGCGACGGTGAAGTACCGACCTTTGTCGAGTGCTTTGGTGACTATTCCCTCTTGGAAAGCGACCCTTCCTGCGGGGGAAATCTACACCCGTTTTCCGTTCTCAATCAATACGTCGAGCCTGCATTGCGATTCGCTGTATGCCATCGGCATGGCTATTGATGCGGTATCCGGTTACCAAAAAGCCGAGAAGGGAACGGAGTTAGTATTTGTCCTGAAATTAGTGAACGAGTGGTCGGGAAATTATTCTCTTGAGGCCACAAGCACCAGGCTTAAATCTGACGACGGCGGCGTGACTTGGGTAGCTGACGGCGCACCTGCTACGCAAAACTACTCGCGCATATTGACGGCGACGTCAGCCGATGCAGTCCGTTTTTTGCATGGGACCACGAAAGAAACACTGGCTGAATACACTTCATGGGATCCGGCTGGGGATTATTTTGCAGCACTGGAAAGGTATGGCATCCAATTTGTGCGCACCGGCGCCACCGGCAACAACTTCACAGTAGCAGCCTGGGAGAGCGGTAGCGGCGGCATGCCCATCATCGAAGGCACCGCAGAATACGTCACAGTCGGTTTTGACTCAGGCTTCAGATTTAGCTACGACTATGAAGACGGTGGCAATCGCTTCCGCATGCAAGGGATGTTTCGGGAGTTGAAGTAGAGGAGAGCAGGATAATTGTAGAAACGCGAATAGACAGGGCATGCCCTGTCTATTTTTTTTTGGTTCTTCAGGAAATTGTATGGAAAGATATTGCTGTCCCGTAGGGACAAAATGTTGGTAGAAACCGGAATCCACCCTCCACACCCCACCGTCCCGTATAGGGACGGAATATGACCGCCATTGATATTTCGTACCTACGGCACGAATGAGGTGGGGGTGATGTTTTTTTTTCTACCAATATGTTGTACCTAACGGCACACACACAAATATTTTTCCATACAAATATCAGTAGAATTATTTTTCATAGCACTCGAAATTATTTTTTAGCCCCGATTTTTGCCATTTTGTTTTGTCTAAAAAAAAATCACTACCTTTGCCACCGTTATTGGATATTTTTTATGACAAATAGAGCGATGAAAAAGATAATTTTGGTGGTTGCAGTGCTGCTTACAGGTGGTTCGGGCTTTGCTAAATCGAAGTATGCTGAGATAACGGGCACTATTAAAACTAACCGGCAGATTGAGGTCAAGCTGTCGTCTGTCGAAAACGGGACGACACAGGTGCTTGCGACCACAAAGACAGGGAAATCCGGCACTTTTGGCTTTTTGTTTGTGCCTCCTGCGGACGGATTTTACACCATTGGGGTTTCCCCAATCGACTATCCGGTGTATCTCAAGGCGGGCGACAAAGTGAGTTTGGATATTAAAAACAAAAAAGCCACATTGGATGGTGACAACACGAAGGAGAACAAGGCGTTATACAAATGGTGGGATGCCTCGGAAGCGGTTCGCAACAACTCCATCTATTTCATGGCGTTTCGCGATTTGCCCACATTCACGGAGTTTTTCCCGGTATTGCAAAAAATTGCCGATGAGGTGCCGGCAATCAAGCGGTCGATAAAAACAGGTAATGCCGAGTTCGACAATTTGCTTAGAACAATGATTGAGTACGATTTAGACCACTATTTTTTGTCGTTTCTCTATTTGCCGCGTGCCAAACAGCCGACAGAGGCGGATAGAATCCCTTATTATGACGAAGTGCTGTCTGACGACAAGTTTTCGTCGGACGATGTTTTGAAATTTCCGCGCGGGCAGAATATGCTTAAAACCTATCTGATGTATAACCGCATGGAGAACAAGAAACCTGTGGACAATAGCACAAAGTCGCTGGGTTACGACTTGGACAAAATTCCCAACCCCACGTTGAAGGTTGAGTATTTATTGTCGGCACTGCAACGCCTTCAGACTGAGGGGGAATATGAAAAAATGATTGACGAATATGGTTACCTGCTGACAACGAAAGAGCAAAAAAACAGGGCAGGGAGTATTGCAGGCACTTTTCGCAAAGCGGATGCGGATGCGGGTGCTTCGGATAATTTTGCCTATCCCGACATCAATGGCAAAACAGTTTCGCTCTCCAATTTCAAAGGAGAAGTGGTTGTAGCCTACATTTGGAAGACCGGAAACAGCCCTTCCGACAAGCAAATGGCTGTTCTGAAAGCCCTTGAAAAGAAGTATAAAGCCACATTTATCGGACTTTCTGTGGACGCCGAACAGGACAAAATGAAATGGATAGAAAAAATTAAAACAGAATCCATACCCGGTGTTCAACTTTTTGCAGGCGAAGACAGCAAAATCAAGCGAAATTACAAAATTCAGGATAGCCCGCGCTATGTGGTTTTTAACAAAAACGGCTACATTTTATCGGACGATGCACCACGTCTTGGCGACCCCGGATTAGAAAAAATGATAGAGATGGAAACGAAAAAAAAATAAAAATTCTATGATAGAAAAAATATTTTGGACCGGAAAGTCCTCAAAAAAAAGAATGACAAAAAAAGAAATTTCCCCACTGATAGTAGATTTGTTTAACCAAAATCCCAAAATGGCGATGAACTACAAGCAGGTGAGCGCCGAGTTTGGAATCACCAAAAACTCCGGCAGGCAGTTGGTGACCGAAGTGTTGGAAGCACTCGCACAGGACGATGTCCTGAACAAAATTGACAACGGAAAATATATTCTCAACCGGCTTGGAAACATGGCAGAAGGCATTTTTTCGCGCCGTTCCAATGGTAAAAACTCTTTTATACCGGATGGCGGCAGCAAGTCCATTTTTGTTGCCGAGCGCAACGCGATGCACGCCATGAACGGCGACCGGGTGCGGGTGCAAATCCTCGCCAAACGTCGAGGCTGCGACACCGAAGCCGAAGTGATTGAAATTCTCGAACACAAAGATTCTACATTCGTGGGCACGCTGGAGGTTTCCAAAAACTTTGCCTACCTCTTATTGGAAAGCCGGATTCTCGCCGCCGACATTTTTATTCCCAGCGACAAATTAAAAGGTGGCAAAACCGGTCAAAAAGCCCTTGTTCGCATTGTCAAATGGTCGCAACGTTCCAAAAATCCGCAAGGCGAAGTGATTGATATTCTGGGAGATGCCGGTCAAAACACCACCGAGATGCACGCTATTTTGGCGGACTTCGGCTTGCCCTACGCCTATCCCGAAAAAGTGGAACACGCAGCCGAAAAAATCTCCAAAGAAATCACACCGGAAGATTTGAACGGGCGCGAAGACTTTCGACAGACATTGACAGTAACGATTGACCCGAAAGATGCCAAAGATTTTGACGACGCGTTGAGTATCAAGCAATTATCCAACGGCAATTGGGAAGTGGGCGTGCACATCGCCGACGTAACTCACTATGTGAAAGCCGGAAGCATCATCGACAACGAAGCCGAAGAGCGCGCCACATCCGTCTATTTGGTTGACCGCACCGTCCCGATGCTGCCCGAAGTGCTGTGCAACGAACTCTGCTCGCTACGCCCCAACGAAGACAAACTCGCCTTCTCCTGCGTGTTTGAACTCAACAACAACGCCGAAGTCAAAAAACACCGCATCCTGCGCACGGTAATTCACTCCAACAGGCGACTGACTTATGAGGAGGCGCAGGAAATAATTGAGCATCAAGCCTCCCCCGGGGAGCTTGCAGATGCGGTTTTGACATTAGACCGTTTGGCTAAACTATTGCGCGACAAGCGTTTCAAAAACGGTGCTGTTGCCTTTGAGCGCAGTGAGATGGGGTTTAATATTGATGAAACGGGCAAGCCTTTGTCTGTGCATCTCAAGGAGGCGAAGGATTCCAACAAATTGGTTGAAGAATTTATGTTGTTGGCAAACAAAACCGTTGCTGAAACTATTGGAAAGGCGAAAAAGCCGAAGACTTTTGTCTATCGTATCCACGATTTGCCGGACACCGACAAGTTTCAAAATTTCTCGGAATTTGTTCACCGCTTCGGTTACAAAATCAAAACCACCGGTTCGCCGACGGATATATCGAAGAGTATCAACGATTTATTGGTGAAAGTGCAAGGCAAGCCCGAGCAAAATTTGGTAGAAACCATCGCCGTACGCTCCATGTCGAAAGCGGCGTATTCGGTCAATAACATTGGGCACTACGGCTTGGCATTTCCCTACTACACGCACTTCACGTCGCCCATTCGCCGCTATCCTGATATGATGGTGCACCGTTTGCTGGAAAAATACCTCGCCGGTGGGCGGTCGGTGGACGCCACGAAAACGGAGGAGGAGTGCAAACACAGTTCGCGCATGGAAACCATCGCCGCACAAGCCGAACGCGCCTCCATCAAATACAAACAGGTCGAATTTATGTCCGACAAACTCGGGATGGAGTTCGATGGCACCATCTCCGGTGTCACAGAGTGGGGTTTGTACGTCGAAATAAACGAAAATCACTGCGAAGGCATGGTACCGGTGCGCGAATTAGACGACGATTTCTACGAATACGACGACAAAACCTACAGCCTCATCGGAAAGCGCAACAAAAAACGCTACTGCCTCGGCGACGCCGTCCGCATCAAAGTGGCACGCGCCAATCTGGAACGCAAAATGCTGGATTATGCGTTGGTATCTACCCACACAAAAAAGCAGGCTTAACGGTGGGTGGGTTAAGCCTGCTTTGCTATTGCAATTTGCAATTACTTCGCTGTGTGCTAATTTCCTGTGGACTTATAAAAATACCACTTGAATCCGCTTGCTGAAGATGTAACATTTTCGGTGCTTGTGCATTTTGCACTTTCCCCTTCTTTAATCACGTACTGAGTTGTACCGGTGGAATATCGAATATTCCACCCCTCAACGAAAGAAAGATTGTACGAGCCATTCTGTGTGTAATAGATAGTCACAGCTCCATTGACAGTAGTATCCTTCTCTGCATAATTTCCTGTTACTGTAACAGCTTCTGCAACATACACAAAAGTGGCACTCGCCTCCGTTTCTGTAAATGATGTATCTCTATCCGCAGAGTACCAGTTAAAATAATTGCCATTATTATTATTGCCATCATTGGATCGAGGAGCGTTGGCATAATAAAATTGTCCAACCTCTTGTTGGTTCTTAAATGCGTAGAGATAAGGCGACCACTCAAAACTTTTGACCGTTTCATTGCTTATCTGAAAGCCGGCTGCCTTCATATTGGTCACGGTTTCAGCACTAAAAAGGCGAGCAAGCTGACTATCATCTGGCTTAGGCAACTCAACCGTCAAATTACCACCTGCAAAAGCAGCAGTTATACCAGCCAATCCCTGATACGGAACGGCTACAGAATCAATGTTCACCGTAGAAGGCACATCCACTGCACCCTGAACATTACCTTCGGGAGTAATACCCGGCGACGCCGGAGCGTCGTCATCGCTACACCCACTAAAAACACCCACACTTGCTGCCAGAGCAGCCATTAAAAACACTTTTTTGTTCATAACATTTATATTTTAAAAATTTATAATTTCAACCTAATGCACATAAAAACAGCTATATCAAGGCATAAGCCTCGATACAGCTTTAATAAAACCACCTAACTTGCTGATTATCAGTAGATAGGGGGGGGGGGGGGGATAACCTGTTGATAACTTTGTTCATATCTTTTCTTTTTTGAAATCGGGCGCAAAGGTACGATTGTTTTTTTAACTACCAAATTTCAAATCAAATTTTTTGCGATTTTTTTTTGAGTTATGAATTAATTCTTTTTGCA
>BBRT01000049.1 GCA_001417715.1 Candidatus Symbiothrix dinenymphae | reverse complement strand
GCGTGTCATTGCGGGCTTGACTCGCAATCCCCCGATTTATACAAATTTTGTGCCTTGATATCGTTGGCTAATTTCAATGTAAACAATTCAGCCCCTTTTTTGTTTAAGTGCCCTGCATTACGAAGGTTGTTTGATGCGGCTTTCTATGGTGGGTTAGTAGATAGGTGGGGTGACACATACGGAGCGATTGAGAAGATAAACGATATAACGATAAATTTAGAAAGTATGAGCGGGGTAAGAGACTTAAACGCTTTGGGGCTATTAGCATTAGTCGAACGGCAGGGCGGGCAACTTGCAATGATTGAGATAATAAATGAATCTCAAAGAACGGGCAAAATAACCAAAAAAGAGGCTTATGATATGAGGGAAGCAATAAAAAAGGCTTGCACGGGCAAACACAACATAACTGCCCCAAACGATGTTATTGTGGAGTTGAATCAGAAAGTCACCGAAGCCGTGAAACGCTACCGGTAAATCAAAAAAATTGCTACCTTTGCACCCGACAAATGCCTTCCTCAAAACGGGAAAAACGCGACCTTACTTTCCTTTGGTTTACCCTTTTTTTCCTTACTTTTGTTACTCGTTTGTTACCCGTAATGAAAAAAGAAGGGCTTTTCACTTTGATAATCAATAACTTATGAATATTACGTCACTTTTATTCTCGCATATTCAAAATCTGGTAAATTTTGCTCGAGAATAAGTTGCGAAGGTTCGCGCTGGTGCGTGAATTGTTCGGGCTTATTTGAGCGAAACGGTTTACCAGAGCCAGAATATGTAAATAAGCAATCGCGAGCAGTTTTACGCTTTTAGTTTGCTGATGGAGTTTAAGAGTTTGGGGCGCAAACTTTTAAACTATATGTTATTCAACTCAATTGCTTTTGGGATATTCCTGCCCATCGTATTCTTGCTGTATTGGGCTATATCCAAAAACGTCAAGACGCAAAATGTGTTTTTGCTTGCTGCCAGCTATTTTTTTCTATGGCTGGTGGGATTGGCGTTACCTGTCGCTGGTGTTGCTCTGTTCTATCACCAACTATTTGGCAGGCGTGTTAATGATGAGAACCGATGCACAAAAGCGACGGCGGCTGATTTTGACGGTCTGTTGCCTGGTTTCGTTTGGGGTGCTGGGTGTGTTCAAGTACTATGATTTCTTCGTAACTTCTTTTGTAGATGCGTTCAGTATGCTTGGTATTCATCTGCAAGTCAGTACTTTACATTTGATTTTGCCGGTTGGCATCAGTTTTTACACTTTCCACACATTGAGTTATACGATTGATGTTTATCGGCAAAAATTTGAGCCGACACGCGATGTGGTGTCATTTTTCCTCTTTGTCAGCATCTTCCCGCTGGCAATGGCGGGACCGATTGAGCGGGCAACTAATTTGCTGCCGCAGATTTACAAACGGCGAACGTTTGATTATGCCTTGGCGGTCGATGGGATGCGGCAAATTCTGTGGGGGCTGTTCAAAAAAATGGTCATTGCCGACAATTGCGCCTCAATTGCCAATGAAATTTTCAATAATTCGGCTGTTTATTCGGGCAGTACGCTGCTTTTGGGTGCGATTTTCTTCACATTTCAGATTTACGGCGATTTTTCGGGCTATTCCGATATGGCGTTAGGAATTGGTAAATTGCTGGGATTCAAGTTTTTGCAAAACTTCAGATTCCCCTATTTTTCGCGCGACATAGCCGAATTTTGGCGGCGGTGGCATATCTCACTCAACACTTGGTTTCGCGATTATTTGTACATCCCGCTGGGTGGAAGTCGTGGCACAAAATGGCAAGTAGTGCGTAACACGTTCATTATCTTCCTTGTAAGTGGCTTTTGGCATGGTGCGAATTGGACGTTTATTAGTTGGGGAGCGTATCACGCAATCCTGTTTTTGCCGGTTATTTTGTTGGGCAAAAATCGGAAATACACTGATACAGTAGCTGAGGGGCGGTTTTTGCCAAATCTAAAAGAGATTTGCCAGATGGCACTCACATTTGGATTGGTGGTGATTGGGTGGATATTGTTTCGGGCTGAGAATATAGCTCATGCTTGGAGTTATATTTCGGGGATGTTTTCTTCGTCGCTGTTTAGTGTTCCAACTATACCCCATACCCTTGCTACAGGTTCTTACGGGGGCTATTCCACGCTACTCTTCATCGCAATTCTCCTATTGATGGAGTGGCTGAATCGGCAAAAACAACACGGATTACAAATAGATAACATAAAATATTCTGTTGTAAAAGGGAGCATTTACTTTGCTATTCTTTTTGCCATTTATACTTTTGGAGGGCAACAAGAGGCTTTTATTTATTTTCAATTCTAACAATTATGAAAGCATTTTTAATAAAATTATCAGTTTACACAGTGCTATTGATAGCAGGAGCGTTTGCGTTGGATTTTGCCTTGACCGAAGGCTTGAAAAAATCGGGTGTGGATGAGTTTTCAACTTGGAATGATATTTTTTTTCTTCCAAAATGAGTTCGGATGTGATTATTCAGGGAAATTCCAGAGCGGTACATCACATTGACCCCAAAATTTTAGATAGCGTATTGTATATTGATTCTTATAATCTGGGTATGGATGGCTGCTCTTTTAATTTGCAATATGCACGGTTTAAAATCTTTGAGAAGTACAACAAAAAGCCAAAATTGATTATACAAAGTGTTGGTGTACTTTCGCGCACAACGGTGTTACCGCCACATTTCTTACCTTATATACAAGAAGATTTACTCAAAGATGAATTACAAAAAATTGGGCTAATGGACAAAATTCAGGCTAGAAGTGGTGATAACTAATTGAAATACATATATTTGCAAGCATTTAAAGTTATGAGTAAAAAATTTGCATTTATTGCTGGTCGAAAACGACCAAGAAAAACG
>BBRT01000048.1 GCA_001417715.1 Candidatus Symbiothrix dinenymphae | reverse complement strand
GCTGATGCAATTGGCTGTTTTCTCTGAAAAAGTACTTGAATAAGTGCTTGTAACTTACTGATTATAAATAAGTTAGGGGGGGGGGGTAAAATCCTGCTCTCAGACCATCAGAGCGATGGTCGAAACCACCGGCAATGCTACGAAGACAAACCCCAACCCCAACCGGGCTTTGCCATCCACCGCCGCCTGCTTTAGCAGCCGGAGCATTCATCTGATATGTATCATTTTTTATCATCATTTTCTTCTCAGGCGACAAAGGTAAGTAAACTATTTTGAACTGACCAAATAATTTTGCATAAAAATCGCAGGTTTTCTTAAAGTTTGTTAAAATCAGCAATGTAGGAAATGAAATCTGTTAATGACTAAAGATTTAGCCAACATTTGGTAAATCGAAAATAATGTTGTACCTTTGCGGCAGATAAAACGGCAGTGCTGCGGCTCGGCCACCAGTGCAAGGAGTTTAGGCTCCTTGTGTCTTTTTAAATATTAGCCGGACTATTCCTTCTTCAAAAAGCCAGACCTCTTCAATGTTCTGATTTTCATAAACTACTCTGTATATAGACGTTTCGTTCTATGTATGCAGCTTTCTCTCCATCATTATTATTGATAATAAGTCGCGATGATTGTTTCAAGCCTTTAGACAGCATATTAGATATTTTTTCTTTTTTGAATGGCGGTTCATAACTCTCATATTCATAAAATTCGCCATCAATAATCAAATCCGGGCATTTGCGCTCGTAGATGGTGCCCGTTAATTTTCCAAAAACTTGCCGGTATAGTTCGTTTTTGAAATGGATTGCTGTTGGGATTTGCACAATTTTGCCTTGCCGGGCAAAGAAAAGCGCAATCGCAAGCAAATCGTCATGGTCGGATTTTTGGCTATATCCATCTATGATTTCAACGTACCCACCATTGGGAAAGGTTTTAAATAATGAGAAATGCTCCATCGGGTAATTTTTTTACGGTTTTTCTATTGCGCTGCAAAGGTAAACATTATTTTGAAACAAATAGGCTAAATCTTTTTTTCCAGGTGCTATTTTTTGCAAACGGTGTCTTTGTCCCGCATGGGACGGCACTGTGCGGCTATCTGTGTCCCGCAGGGACAGCACTTTATTAACCGTATGCTTCAGCTTACGGTATAAAAATGCTAAGATTCCATTAGTCCCGCATGGGACGGCACTTTATTAACCGTAGACTTCAGTCTACGGTATATAACAATGTGCCGTCCCATGCGGGACTTTGGAGTGTGGGGCTCCGTCACTCCCGTAGACTAAAGTCTACGGTTAATAAAGTGCTGTCCCTGCGGGACAAAACCGAAAATTGCTTGCAGGAAGTGCTATTTAGTGGTATGATTGCGGATAGTCATATTATTTTTTATTCAAACCGAATGCTTTTAGCCGGTGCAATTTTCGCCACCAAATACGAAGGCACAATCAGCATCAGCAGGGTGCAAATGAGCACGCCCAAATTGATGAGTAGCCATGCGCTAAATGTCAGATTGACAGGTGCTTCGGACATGTAATAATTGCTGGCATCTAATTTGAAAATGCCAAACTGTTTTTGGATAAAGCACAGCCCCAGCGCAATGAGATTGCCCCAAAACAGCCCTTTTGCCATCAAAAAGACGGAGAGGTGGAGAAAAATCCGGCGAATATTCGTATCATTTTCGCCCATCGCTTTCAGAATACCTATCATATTGGCACGTTCCAGAATGATGATGAGCAGCCCCGAAATCATGGAAAAGCCCGCCACGAGCAGCATCAGCAGCAAAATAACAACCACATTCATATCCAACACGTCCAACCATGCAAATATCATCGGGTTGAGTTGCTTAATGGACTGCACATAAAACGAATTGCCCATAGCATCGGTCTGTCCGGATAGACTGAACAGCAATTCTTCCGTCGTGTGGTCAAGTTGCTCATAATCATCCACCAAAATTTCCAAGCCGCTGACTAAAGCCAAAGCCCCAACCTCAACCCCTCCCCAACCATTCAACCGTTGAATTTGCTGAATATCCGTCAGAATAAACAGATTGTCATAATCGGGGAAATGCGTTTCATAGATGCCTGCAATGGTGAATTTGCGTGCTTTGATGCGGTCGCCCATCAGGTAGGTGATGAAACCATCGCCCAATTGGAGTTGCATTTTGTCTGCAATGCTTTGAGAGATAACAACTTGTGTGCCAAGTGAATCGGGCGTGATGTGGAGAACTTCGCCCGCTGTCAGATTTTTTTTCAAAAACGACCAGTCAAAATCGCTGTCAACGCCTTTCAGCAGAACGCCTTGTGTCAAATCATTAGCCTTAATGAGTGCGGGCATTGTGGCGTAGGCTTGCATGTGGCGCACATTGGGCGTGGTTTTGAGGGCATCGAGCAGGCTGTCGGAAACGGCAATCGGCTGTGTCTCGTAGTTCGTGTTGCCACTCAAACGGGTAACTTGAATGTGAGACCCGAAGCCAATCACCTTGTTGCGCACCTCTTGTTGAAATCCGGACATGATGGCAACAGTGAGAACCATCACCACCAACCCCATCGCCATGCTGATGATGGCGATGCGAATGGCGGGTGAGGACTCTAATTGCGATTCTTTTTTGCCGAAAAAGAGGCGTTTAGCGATGAAAAAAGGCAAATTATTTTTTCGGAGCCAACTTTTCACTGATTTTTGCTTCTATTTCGTCTGCCAATTCGGGATTGTCTTTCAACATCTCTTTGGCGGCATCCCGTCCCTGACCGATTTTGGTGTCGCCGTAGGAATACCAGCTGCCGCTTTTTTTGATGATTTCCAATTCCGCACCCAGGTCAACGAGTTCGCCGACCTTCGAAATGCCATCGCCAAACATGATGTCAAACTCGGCTTTGCGGAACGGAGGCGCCACCTTGTTTTTCACCA
>BBRT01000047.1 GCA_001417715.1 Candidatus Symbiothrix dinenymphae | reverse complement strand
CGGTAGCTCCTGTCAGTGCTACATTGTCATACCAGCCGCCAAAAGTGTAGCCAGCCTTGTGCATTTTGGCTGCGTCGGGCAAGGTGATTGTCAGCGAATCGATGTTATATTGCCCATTGGTGGCTCCACTGCCCCCGTTTTGGTTATAGATGATGTCGTAAGGGATTAATGTCCACTTCGCCCACAAAGCGGTATCACCCGCAGACCCATTGACGAGGGAGAGCACTTTCGTGATTGATGTGCCCGGATCGGCATACCACCCCCCAAATTCGTAGCCCATTCTCTCTGCATTTACGAGAGTTAAGGGCAAATCTGATGCGTCATACTGCAAATCCAAATTGGCAGCGTTAGTGACGGGGCGGGCGGGTGAATCGTTCAAATCGTAGGCGATGTGGTAAATTCTATCCCACTTGGCATAAAAGTGTATAGTACGGTCGGCAGCCGCAGGATAAGGACCCGAGCCTTGAAAAAACTCTTTATCCGTGAAAGTAGTTGGATCGGTCAATGCGACATTTTTGAACCAACCAACAAAATTGTAGCCGGCCATTGTAGGGTCTTCAACTCTGAAAGTTGGGGTAGTTATATCGAATTCCGTTCTATTGACGTCCGGCATGGTGGCACCGATTACGTTATGATATTCTATAGAGTAGGTGATAGGTGTCCACTTTGCCCAAAAGAGCGTATCGCCGGTGGAACCGGCGGCGAGGTAGAGCACTCTTGTGATAGTCCTAACATGCGAAGTATCTGCATACCAACCTTCAAAGGTGCAGCCCACTTTTGTCATTTGGTCTGCGGTGGGTAAATAAATAATGCCTGATTCCTCCCTGTAAATGGTATCAGTGGCACCGGAGCCACCATTCTGCTCGTAGTGGATGTTGTATAATCTATCCCATTTTGCTTTCAAATTTCTATCGCCTACTGTTGATATCTCGGTAATCGGACCCACGGAATACATGTCATCATCCTCATCAGCTTTAGCATACCAACCTTTAAATTCGTGGTGTAACCGTGTTGGGCTGGGCAAGATATATGGTGTGATTTCTATGTCTTCTGCCACGAACTTATGCTCCGCAAAAAATTCGTTGCCGCCGTTTGAGTTGTAGTGAATGGTGTAAATGCGCGACCACTTTGCCCAAAACATTAAATTGGCGTGGCTGTCACTCGGATTCGGTCCCGGTTTCACTACGGTTACCGGAGCCCCTGACAGTCCTGAATTACTAAACCAACCCATGAATCGGTAGTCGTCTCTTGACCAAGCCGCAAATAATGCGTCACCCTTGGGATTGCCGGGCAAGGTAATAGTGCTATATTCAACATTGTAATAATTTGTAATGGTGTCGGTGGAGTTAGTGCCGCCGGTGTTGATGTATTTGATGCTATAATTGATTGGTTGATAGTCTGGAAATACGTCCATATCGCAGCTACTTAATGTCATTGGGTTGGTGAGGACGTATGCTTGGATCGGACCACAATTTGTAGTGAGACCTCTCCAAAAACCCGTCCACTCATAGTAGGCGGATGGAGTAGCGTTGGACAGTAGAAATTTGTCTCCTCTCAGACCGTAGCCCGGTGATTGAACACTCCCAGCCGTTCCTTTATTTGTAGCGGCTTTCACGGTAATTTGGAAATATCCTATGATATCCCAGCCGTTCCACGGCGAATTCTTATACAATCCGGCTGTGCCGACGGGTACAATAACTTTCGTTGACGCTTCAAATGAAACAAATGAAGGAGGAGAAGAATACACCGCCGGCGGAGTATTTGCTAACACATAAACCGTGTCTAGGTTTGTGCCGCCAAAAGCAGTAGCTCCAATAGATGTAACGTTGTTGGGAATGGTAACGGAGGTAAGACCGGTGCAGTAAAAAAAAGCATGTTCTCCAATGTTTGTCACGCTGTTAGGAATGGTAACGGAAGTTAATGATGTACGGGAAAAAGCATTTTCTCCAATGTTTGTAACGGTTCCCGGAATGATATAGGTATTGCCTGTTTTCCCTTCAGGATATTTCACTAACGAGGTTTGATTCTTATTGAAAAGCACTCCATCCACCGAACTACTATATTCTGAATTGTTATTATCTACACTAAAAGATGTAAGCTTGGACATACCACTAAAAGCAGAAGAGGATATGTAGGTAACGCTGGCGGGAATGGTGGGGAACGCACCGACAAAATTAGGGCAGCCCCCAAAAGCTGCATGCCCAATGCTCGTAATGTTGTCGCAAATGTTGATGGAGTCAAGGTTGTATAATTGATAAAACGCCCATCCCCCAATTGTGGTAACGCCATCTTCGATGATAACAGTTTCAATATTCATTCGTATAGAGTGCCAAGGCCGAACCGAATCAGATGCAAAATCTTGCATTGCCCCTGTACCGCTAATGGTAAGGATCGTTCCGTTCGCACTAAGCGTAGCCGTCACATCGGTTGCTGTTGGATTGCCTATTTCCCATGACGTTTGTGCGAAACTGCTTACTGAGAGCAGCAAAGCTGCGATTGTGACTGCGATTTTATTTTTCATAACACATTTGTTTTTATATTTCATAACTTGTTTATAACTTACTCATAAGTTGTTCATAACTTACGAGCGCGCAAAGATACGGACTTTTTTTGACACCACCAAATATTTTTGAAGTTTTTTTGGGGAAATGTGAAAAATAGTTAATTTCCTTCGGCATTGCCCTGTTGCCCAACACTTCGGTTCCTTTTCAGGGGCTTGCGGGCAATGTCATTAAGTTAAGGGATAAGTGGGGAGTGGAGTGGGGAGTGGGAGTGGGGCTAAATCTTTTTTTCAGGTGCTATTATTTCGCAAACGGTGTTTTATCCCGTAGGGATTATAGCTCGGTAGAACTGGAATGCCTCCCCCATTCCTGCATCCCGTAGGGATGCAACATCATCCGCAA
>BBRT01000046.1 GCA_001417715.1 Candidatus Symbiothrix dinenymphae | reverse complement strand
CGGTTGCATTGCACCCAATCTCAAGTGTCGTCCCATGCGGGACTAATGGAATCTGAGCATTTTTATACCGTAGACTGAAGTCTACGGTTAATAAAGTGCTGCCCCCGCGGGAGAAAAATCCTTTTAACCGCATTAAAATGCCCAAAAACGGGGCTTCTAACGAAAGCATGCCATACGCTATATTTCTACCTTTTATCATCTTTTTTTTTGTTTTTTATGTTCGGGCGCAAAGGTAGTGAATAGTTTTGAGTTATGAGTTATGAGTTATGAGTTTTTTGTTGCGGATTTATGGATTTTTAACATATTGGGTGGGGTTGCCGAAAATTTTTACCCCATTATCCGGCTAAATCGTTTTTTCAGGTGCTATTTTTAGCAGACGGTGTTTTGTCCCGCAGGGACAGCACTTTATTAACCGTAGACTTCAGTCTACGGGAGTGACGGAGCCCCCGCCTCCCCCAAGTCCCGCATGGGACGACACATTGTTATTCAGCAAAATTGCATCCATCTCAAGTGCCGTCCCATGCGGGACTAATGGAATCTGAGCATCTTTTATACCGTAGACTAAAGTCTACGGTTAATAAAGTGCTGTCCCTGCGGGACAAAACGAGCCGCACAGTTCTGTCCATAATGGGACTGCGCTCCGGGCAAGTAAAAATAGCACCTGAAAAAAAAGATTTAGCCAATAAGCCAATAATTCAGAATATTGTTATTCCAAATATTTTTTGTACCTTTGCGCCTCATATTATTATTAAATAAAATTAAAAGTTTATGCTTAACAAAGAATTTAAATATTACCGTGATAATCAAGGCGAATTGTTGAAAACATACAATAGCAGATTTGTCGTGATTGTTGGCGAAGAAGTTGTTGGCGATTATGATGGTTTTGAAAACGCACTCTTTGCTACGGTTAAAGAACATGAGTTGGGCACCTTTCTCATTCAAGAATGTACGGAAGGAGAAGATGCTTATACTCAAACATTTCATTCACGAGTAAATTTTGCGTAAATTATGTCGAAACAAGAGAAACAACCCGTATATGCTTTGACAAGCAATAATGAAGGAATTGCAAAGAGCGTCATAACTCTTGTCGAAGTTACTAACATTTTGTCGCAGAGCAAAGATAAAATTGCTACAAGGGGGATTTGGGATACAGGCGCAACTGCATCTGTTGTGACAAAATCTACTGCTACTGCATTAGGTCTGATTCCTGTCAGACAGACTATTGTTAGAGGAGTGCATGGAAACAAGGAAGTAAATGTTTATTTTGTAAATATTACTCTTAACAATAAAAACATTACACTAAATACTCAGGTAACCGAATGTGACGAATTATCAACGGACAATAGTGTTGGCATGCTTATTGGGATGAATATTATTGCCATGGGGGATTTTGCGATAACTAATTTTCAAGGTCAAACAACAATGAGTTTCCGAGTTCCTTCTTTACAGAAAATTGATTTTGTTAAAGGGATGAAAAGTGCACAACAGATTGTAAAAGATAAATTTTCCGGACAAAATGACCCAGCTCTTGTGGGGTGACAAAAAGAACAAACATTGCCACCAATGCCATATTCTGTCCGTAGGGCGATGCCCTACGCTATTGCTCGAAGGCTTTCAGCCTTAACCTGACGGCTATGCCCGCATGAGGTAGTTGGTCTCCGTAAATTTGGTGCGGTTGCCCTGAGAGTCATCAGGGCGACCACATCAAATTTATGATGACAAGGAAGACCGCAGGTCTTCAATCTACCCCATACGGGGTAGCAGACGGAAGCAAAATCGCTGAATTTTGATGCGGTTGTCCCGGAAAATTATCCCCCGTAACCATGATTTTCATAAACTATTTTTCCATTTTGGCGGTATCGAATATGTTTTTTCGCCATTAGTCACGCAATCCGGCATGATGCTGTTTACAAATTTGGGCTTATTATTTTCCAAAAATACCACTTTGCCTTTGCGCGTATTCATGTTTTTTCGCAATTCCACACTGATAATGGTGGGTGGAAAATAAACTCTTATTTTTTTGTCGGGATAGTTTTTCTGAATAAATTCAACAGGCGGTAACAAATCGCTATCCCCGCTTACAAGCACCAAAACATCGGTTTTGTCCTGTACACAATCGCCAATCATGCGAATTGCAATATTCACATCCGTTTTCTTTTCTTCAGGGCGGAGTATGGAATACTTGCATTTGGGGCATTTGATGCTCTTTTTCAAGTACTTACCTCTTACAATTTCAAATTGACTCCCGTTTTGCAATTTGTTTGCATTCAGGAAGGCACTCTGCCGCCGCTGTTTGTCCGTATTTAGTGGTGATGCGGTAAAATAGATAACCTTTTCAAGGATTTGATTTTCACTCAAAAATTGGCTAAACAGTTTACAAACATCTATCCAATAGGCACATAACCAAGTGCCATCAGCCCTCTTTTTATTTCTCAATCCGTAATAGAAATTGAAACCATCTACATAAAATGTAACACGTTCACGCATAATACTTTATAGTTAAAAACACATTATACAATCAAAAAAAAGCCACTAAAAAGTGGCTTGGATCCATTCAAGAAAGAATGGAGGGACTTTTAAAAGTGACGCAAAGGTACGACAAATTTTTGTATCTACCAAATATTGGCTAAATCGTTTTTTCAGGTGCTATTTTTAGCAGACGGTGTTTTGTCCCGCAGGGACAGCACTTTATTAACCGTAGACTTCAGTCTACGGTATAAAAATGCTCAGATTCCATTAGTCCCGCATGGGACGACACTTGAGATTGGGTGCAATTTTGCTGAATAGCAATGTGTCGTCCCATGCGGGACTTGGGGGAGGCGGTGGCTCCATCACTCCCGTAGACTAAAGTCTACGGTTAATAAAGTGCTGTCCCTGCGGGACAAAACGAGCCGCACAGTTCTGTCCATAATGGGACTGCGCTCCGGGCAAGTAA
>BBRT01000045.1 GCA_001417715.1 Candidatus Symbiothrix dinenymphae | reverse complement strand
AGGGTGCGGAGGTCGTCCTCATTGCCGGTCCTGTGCATCTGCAAACCGTGCATCCCAACATCCGGCGAATTGACGTAACTTGTGCCGAAGAAATGTATCACTCATAAAAACATTTAAATTGTTTAACATTTTTCTTTGAATTGCCACTACAACAATTCGGCGGCAAAGGTAGTAAATGTTTTTAAATAGACAATGCTTTTGTTGAAAAATTAACATTTTTGCGTTGTATATAATAAGACATTATATTATCACATCTCCGTTATTTCTATCAAATGACTCACAGTGTGGTTCGACGAAAACACGGGGATTCCCACCGTCATCAAATATTCGCCGGAATATTTCTTATTGTTGCATGACAGGCGCGATCTTGCTCCGGGCATCATATTTATCTCTTTCAACTCGTATTCCTTTTTGGGATTCAAGCCGGCGAGCCGTAGGGGTTGATTTCTTTCCGCATGACGGGGATGAATATCGAAAGTAAACAAAACGGATGTTTTACCGCTTTCTTCCACATACATTACCGCCGCGTGGTCGCTTTCGCAGGGCGATGCCAGGCGGTACATATCACCGTCCAACAGTGTGCTTTCCAGGCGTTTGAAATTGCCAACCGCTTCGCGGCAGAATTGTTGTTCTTCCGGTTTCAGGTTGTTCGTGCGGATGTCAAAGCCGAGTTTGCACATCATGGCTACGTCTGTGCGGAATTTCATCGACTGCCAGCCCGAGCTTGTGACGTGAGCCGCCATTGATTTCGACGGGAAGAAATAGGAGTAACCCCATTGTATGAATATTCCTTCAACGGCATTGGTATTGTCGCTCGGCCAAAATTCGGTGAAATATTTCAATGCTTCGTAGTCGGTTCGACCGCCGCCGCCGGAACACAGCATCATCGGTAAATCGGGATATTTTTGTTTTATCCGTTCCAGAACCTTGTATAAACCGCGGACATATTCAATGTAGAGATGCGACTGTTTGTCTTTCAGGTAAGGCGAATAAATGTTCGTGATGGGGCTGTTGCAGTCCCATTTGAAATAAGCGATGCCGGGGTATTTGGTCATCAGATTGTCCACGACGCCGAAGACGAAGTTCTGGACTGCCGGATTGCTCAGGTCAAGCACCAACTGGTTGCGGAAATAATATTCGTCGCGGTTGGGGAGATGAATAACCCAGTCCTTATGCTTCTCGTAGAGTTCGCTTTTGGGATTTACCATTTCCGGCTCAATCCATATTCCGAACTTGATTCCTTTTTTGGTTGCCTCTTCAACAAGTTTTCCGATGCCGAGCGGCAATTTCTCCTTCGTTTCTTCCCAGTCGCCCAGTCCCTGACGGTCGTTGCCGCGGGGGTACTTATTGGCAAACCAGCCATCGTCGAGCAGAAACATATCAACGCCCAGTTTGACCGCCTCATCCATAATGGTAATGAGCTTTTCTTCATTGAAATTAAAATAAGTTGCTTCCCAGTTGTTCAGCAAGGTCAAACGTGTTTTTTCGCCATCTTTGAGTTGAAATTTGCGCGCCCATTTGTGGAAATTGCGGCTTGCTTTGCCTTTTCCTTCCGAACTGTAGGTGAATATAAATTCCGGTGTGCGGAATGTTTCGCCCGGCTGCAGCGTGTATTCCGATGCAAAGGGGTTGATGCCCGAAACGATTCGCAGTTTGTTTTCCGGGTCAACTTCAAACGTGAAACGGAAATTTCCCGTCCATCCGATTGTTCCGAAAAGCACATCTCCGCTGTTTTCGCGTGCAGATTCATTCAACGACAGGATGAAAAACGGGCTGCAGTACAAGTTGGCGCGGCTTCCAAGCTTCGTATCCAGCACTTTTTTTCCGAAGGTCAGAGGACTTTCGCTCATGTTCGCTTCGTGCGCCCAATCGCCGGAAAACTCC
The DNA here is from genome assembly GCA_001417715.1 of Candidatus Symbiothrix dinenymphae. Lineage (GTDB taxonomy): Bacteria > Bacteroidota > Bacteroidia > Bacteroidales > Azobacteroidaceae > Azobacteroides > Azobacteroides dinenymphae. The sequence continues at coordinate 1,088 of BBRT01000045.1, read as the reverse complement.
GTAAGATAATAGTTGCCGGCGTTCAGGTGAAGCATCGACGAGGCGTAATTATATAAGGTAATCGGTTTTTTCTCGCGGTGCGTTATTTCGGAATGCGTTTTTATAATGTCTTCCTTGCTGTATGCCGTGAAATGCAGTTTTACATCCACCGGATATTTGTCGTCACGCAAAAGGATGACCGTTTCCGCAACGTCCTGTTGAAGCTGTTTTGTTTCGTGCGAAACATATTTGAGCAGCAGCGAGGGATTGCCGTCGCCATGCAGCACGCGGATTGCCGACTCAAAAAAATCTTCCATACCGTTCGCGATGTAAGCCTCGCCCAGGTTGGGCAGATGAACGAAATCCTGACTATGCTCCAGTTTTTTCCCGACATAAGTCTGATACAGGCGACCATTATCGCCGACACGGTAAAACAACCCAACATTGTCGGTCGTAATTTGAATAGCATTTTGTCCGTTCACGTTCAGCAAACAGATACACAAATTGATAAGAACCAAACATTTAATTTTCATATATACTTTTTTTTTATATTATACTTACCCATTTTTCGACCTTGTACAGCCTGTTTTTACTTTTACCCTTCCTCGCCACGGTACCCTTGTTTTTGTTCCAACTTAGTTCAACCCAATTGAAGTCTCCTTTTTCAAAATCGAATGTCTCGCCATTGTCTTCAAACAACATGGTCGGTTGTGCGGGTTTTCCGTATACCCGGCAGGTAATGTTCAGCACGGTTTTCGGGGTGATATATTCCACCGGTGCTGCCAGCGGAAGGATGGTACCTTCTTTCACAAACATGGGAATTTCATCCAGCGTCATCCGGATTGTGTCCCGTTTGCCCCCTTCATACGCCTTTCCCGAATTGAAATCATACCAGGTTCCCGCAGGAAAATACACTATTCGTTCCGAGGCTCCGTCAATAAATGGCGCCCACAGGACGTTCTCGCCCATCATGTACTGGTCCTGGATTCCCCAAACTTCCTTGTCGTCCGGATAATCGAGTATCAGCGACCGAAAGGGTGGTATCCCCTCGAAATGGTATTTGGCAAAAGCCGTGTAGAGATAAGGTATCAGGGACATCCGTATTTCAA
>BBRT01000044.1 GCA_001417715.1 Candidatus Symbiothrix dinenymphae | reverse complement strand
ATCGGTTGCATCCCTACGGGATGCTGAAATGGGGGGGCGGGGCGATTCTATTTTCTACCGAGCTACAATCCCTACGGGATAAAAACAAATGATGAACGAACAATATTCATAAAACATCCATCTTTTTTACACCCCACCCGTAGGGACAGCAATATCGTGCCATATAATTTACCGAAAAACCCATTTTTTGTCTGAACGTGGGTGCACGACAAATTTCCCTTTTTTACTCAGGGTCAATTGGCATTAAATATTACGGAGACCAATTACCCCACCCTTCGGGCATAACCGTCAGGTTAAGGCTGAAAGCCTTCGAGCACGAGCGTAGAGCATCGCCCTACGAAGGAAGCCCTGTTCGTTATCGTGTTGCTTAATTGTACCGACTCACTGCGTACTAACAAATGGATATGATTGCTCATTATCACAAAGGCAGGATTATATGATAGACTCTTGTTCAGCATAGGCAAATAACCTATGCTGAACTGCAGACTTTTTTTTAACTTGCTCACAATGAGGCTATTTGTAAATACTATTCTTTTACGCAGCGAATGGGAAGAGCAATCTTTTTGCTGGTATATCCCCCAGCTTCAAAGGCCAACATTGGATCAAAGTCACGCAGGACACGATTCACCCAATAAAGTCCTTGGTTCTCAACATTCCTATTATTTCCCCATAAACCACCGCCTGTAGGTAAAAACACTGCATTTCTCGGTGTCGTAAATGTTGCTGTTTGAGCATCCGGACCAAACCATGATCCTTTATCTGTGCTAACATATCGATAACCGGAATTTTTCAAATTTTGCGTTTCTCCGTATGTTGGAACTCGCCATCCTTCGGGGCAAGGGTCATTAATTGGCAACCAATCGCTACTTGTATCTCCATCAAGATTCACTTCAGGCACAACAACTCCATCAGTATAACTGTAACCCACGAATCTGTTAAATTGATAATATTTGCCTATATTATTAGGCAAATCAACAAAAGCCCCAAAACCGGCAACATTCTTTGTCGCCCATGTAATGCCATTGATAGTAACGCCATCTTCCATAGGAAGCACTCCATGCTGAATAATGGTGTCTTTTTGTACTAAGTCGCCGGACTTAATTGAAACAATAGCCAACCGGCGTGCATTGGGGTTGTTGCTTAGATTGACAGTGATAACGCCACTGCCAACACCGGAAGATGGTTGCAAAGTACACCAAGTTCTATCAGGAAATAGCCAATCGGGGTCAACGATATATTCAATTTCAGTTGTCCACTCGACATTGCTTGTAACAGTGATGGAAGAAGTCACTGCATTATTAGTTTCAGGATAAATGAATGTTGGAGAAACCAACAAAGTTGTATCTCCCACTTCTTGAATAATCGTAACTGCTTTCTGCAATGTAGCAGCATGAATAGTAACAGTAGCAGTGCGCTCCATAACCGTTGGATTTGCTTCCAATGTTACCGTAATAGTAGCATTTCCATTACCACTTGTGGGAGAAATCGTACACCAAGCAGAAGAAGCATCAACGGCAGCTGTCCATCCCACATTGCTACTTACACCGATTTGATACGTCCCTGCATCTTTATTTGCAGTAACTGTGTCTTTATTCACTGATAAAGACGGAGGAGGTGTAACCGGCGTTTCATCCTCATTTCCACACGCACAAAGCAGCACTGAAGCCGCCATAAACACAAATAAATTTCTCTTTTTCATAACTTTAATATTTTAAATTGTTTATAATTTTCCTTAAATTGGTTTCAATGGTCACCTTGGTGTTGGTTTCCATTTTGATATACAACCGCACAGCCAAGTTGTTGATATTAATCGCCGTAGGTGTAACAGTAATCCATAACGGCGGCAATCCTCCCGAAGCCGCAAATCCGACAAGGAGAGCGAATAAGGCGGCGAGAGCCGCACATCAACCTGAATGCCGGGTTTCATAGCAGCAAAGCTATTCAACGGTGAAGAAGCGATGAGAAGTGTAATTAGCAGTCTATGTATTTTTCTAACTTTCATGCTATAAATATACTATAGTTATAACCTCCGAAATTTACGCTGCAAAAATAGTGAATAAAATCATAAATAGCCAAATATTTTCAAAAAAAACTTATCATCAGCTTGCTGTTGATAAGTTGTTGATATTTTAGATAAACATGGATTTTAATGGAGTTTTGCTTTTAACCCAACACAAACAAAATCTACACTGAACAGGAAAATTAAACTGAAACGGCTGATTACAGCACCTCCAAAGGCGACTTTATTCATAAAGTTTCAACTCTTGAACTACTGTGGCGATATTTATGTAATCGCTATCGTTGTGCAATAAATACAAATTGTTTTCTATTGCCGTTTGAGCGATTATTAAATCTACGGTACTTCTTATCGTAATGCCTGATTTTCGACATTTCATGTACATCAGTGCGGCATTTTCGTATGATTTTCTGCCATTGTACAAATCGTAAAATGGCATTATATCCAGATACATTTTCAGTTGATTAAACTCGGCTTCTGTCTTTGCGCCTTGCAATACCTCTTGATAAATGTGGTTGTTGATACCAAAAACAATTTGATTATCTATGATTTCATCTAATTTATCGTAAGGTGAACCACTTGTCCCTCTGAAATACCCAATCAATATCGAAGTATCAACAAGTATCATAGCGTTTCTCGCATTAGTTTGTAATCGTAGTCTTCACGGAATTGTATTTTCCCTTTTAATTCTTTGATACTCTTTGGTTTACGGTGTATTACATACTCCCGCAGGGCAATTTCAATCAATTCCCTTTCTGTGGATATGTTTTGAGAATATCGAAAAGCCTCCTCCACAAGATTATCACTTATCACAAGATTTGTCTGCATAATAGCATTGTTTGGCGGCAAAGGTAGTGATAATTTTGCAGATTACAAAAAAAACTCTTAACTCGGGTGCACGCGCAGATTCAACTTCTAAGTGCGACAAAATTTCTACAAAGATAGATAAAAAACTTCAGTTGGAGATTTAAAGCCGAGTTTTTCTCTGGGTCGGCTATTTATCTTGCTCTGTATCAGTTTAATATAA
>BBRT01000043.1 GCA_001417715.1 Candidatus Symbiothrix dinenymphae | reverse complement strand
ACCGTAAGCTAAAGCATACGGTTAATAAAGTGCCGTCCCATGCGGGACTAATGGAATCTTACCATTTTTATACCGTAGACTAAAGTCTACGGTTAATAAAGTGCTGTCCCTGCGGGACAAAACACCGTCTGCTAAAAATAGCACCTGAAAAAAAGATTTAGCCGGAGTCGGAGTAACTAAATGCGAACAATTAGGGCGTAACTATTCATTCGGAAAGACCACACCTGTTTGACGTCGTATTTCATCCATAATTTCCATCGTGATTAACGAGTTTTCGAGGGAATTGATATCCGATTCCCGGCGTCCTGACCGGATAAGGTCGATAAATTCCGCGACTTCGTAGTAATATTCGTCGTTTGCAACTTTGGGTCGTATGTTCTCTTTGCTTCCGTTTCGGCGAGTGAGTGTGGCATCACTGATAATATTGATTCTGTCTAAAGTAATCAATCCGTCTTCGCCTTGTATCTCTGTTGGAAGTTGAGAATCAGCTATTTTACTGTATAATACGGTAGCATTGAAGCCATCGTAGGTGAAATTAACACAGCCGTTGCCATCTACGCCACTGTACAATCGAACACCGGAGGCTTGAATCGTTTGGGGACGACCGAAAAGAACGACCATCGGATAAATGGTATATACGCCGATATCCATCACAGCACCATTGCTGAGTTCAGGCTTGAAAGCATTCAGCACAATTCCCGCTTTCAGTTGGTCGTAGCGGGAGGAATACTGACAGTAACAGGCGAAATATTGCCGGATTGTACCGATTTCCGGCAGCGCTTTTTGTATGGCGCGAAAGCCCGGCGTCAGTGTAGGCTTCATGGCTTCCATCAATACGACACGATGCTCTTTGGCGGTTTTTATCATTTGCCGTACTTCCGGTGCATTAGAGGCAAAAGCCTTTTCGCAAAGCACATGTTTGCCGTGTTGCATACAGAGAATGCTCTGTTCGGCATGAAAAGCATTGGGCGAGGCGATATAAACCGCATCAATCCACTCACTTTCCGCCATTGCCTGAAGAGAAGTAAAGGTATGGGGAATTTGGTGTTTGGCGGCAAATTGTTTTGCCGTATCTTCCGAACGCGAACAGACGGCTACCAATTCAAACCGCTCGTCCTCCCGTCCGCCGGCAATGATTTTGTCGGTGATAAAGTTGGTGCCGACTACGCCAAATCTGATTTTATTCTGAGTCATACTATTTCGTTTTTTGTTTCCCTGTATGCCTTAGGCGATACTCCTTTTGTTTTATTTTTCGCTTGCAAAGGTACTATTTTTTTAGGTTCTACCGTTATTTGTGTGGAAAGGGCTAAATCGTTTTTTCAGGTGCTATTTTTAGCAGACGGTGTTTTGTCCCGCAGGGACAGCACTTTATTAACCGTAGACTTCAGTCTACGGTATAAAAATGGTAAGATTCCATTAGTCCCGCATGGGACGGCACTTTATTAACCGTATGCTTTAGCTTACGGTACGAGAATGACGACAACCTCATAGTCCCGCATGGGACAGCACTTGAGATGGGTGCCATTTTGCTGAATAACAATGTGTCGTCCCATGCGGGACTTGGGGGAGGCGGGGGCTCTGTCACACCCGTAGACTGAAGTCTACGGTTAATAAAGTGCTGTCCCTGCGGGACATAGATAGCCGCATTGTGCTGTTGGTGAAGCCCTTCGAGCAATAGCGTAGGGCATCGCCCTACGAAGGATGCCCTCTCCCTCCACATTTTCGCCCTGAAAGGGCATTAGCCATTGCTATCGCCCTTTCAGGGCTTGCATTCAATGCCATATCCTGTCCGTAGGGCGATGCCCTACGCTATTGCTACAAGGCTTTCAGCCTTAACCTGATGGCTATGCCCGTATGGGGTAGTTGGTCACCGTAAATTTGGTGCGGTTGCCCTGAGAGTCATCAGGGCGACCACATCAAATTTATGATGACAAGGAAGACCGCAGGTCTTCAATCTACCCCATACGGGGTAGCAGACGGAAGCAAAATCGCTGAATTTTGATGCGGTTGTCCCGGAAAATTATCCCCCGTAACCATGATTTTCATAAACTATTTTTCCATTTTGGCGGTATCGAATATGTTTTTTCGCCATTAGTCACGCAATCCGGCATGATGCTGTTTACAAATTTGGGCTTATTATTTTCCAAAAATACCACTTTGCCTTTGCGCGTATTCATGTTTTTTCGCAATTCCACACTGATAATGGTGGGTGGAAAATAAACTCTTATTTTTTTGTCGGGATAGTTTTTCTGAATAAATTCAACAGGCGGTAACAAATCGCTATCCCCGCTTACAAGCACCAAAACATCGGTTTTGTCCTGTACACAATCGCCAATCATGCGAATTGCAATATTCACATCCGTTTTCTTTTCCTCAGGGCGGAGTATGGAATACTTGCATTTGGGGCATTTGATGCTCTTTTTCAAGTACTTACCTCTTACAATTTCAAATTGACTCCCGTTTTGCAATTTGTTTGCATTCAGGAAGGCACTCTGCCGCCGCTGTTTGTCCGTATTTAGTGGTGATGCGGTAAAATAGATAACCTTTTCAAGGATTTGATTTTCACTCAAAAATTGGCTAAACAGTTTACAAACATCTATCCAATAGGCACATAACCAAGTGCCATCAGCCCTCTTTTTATTTCTCAATCCGTAATAGAAATTGAAACCATCTACATAAAATGTAACACGTTCACGCATAATACTTTATAGTTAAAAACACATTATACAATCAAAAAAAAGCCACTAAAAAGTGGCTTGGATCCATTCAAGAAAGAATGGAGGGACTTTTAAAAGTGACGCAAAGGTACGACAAATTTTTGTATCTACCAAATATTGGCTAAATCGTTTTTTCAGGTGCTATTTTTAGCAGACGGTGTTTTGTCCCGCAGGGACAGCACTTTATTAACCGTAGACTTCAGTCTACGGTATAAAAATGCTCAGATTCCATTAGTCCCGCATGGGACGACACTTGAGATTGGGTGCAATTTTGCTGAATAGCAATGTGTCGTCCCATGCGGGACTTGGGGGAGGCGGTGGCTCCATCACTCCCGTAGACTAAAGTCTACGGTTAATAAAGTGCTGTCCCTGCGGGACAAAACGAGCCGCACAGTTCTGTCCATAATGGGACTGCGCTCCGGGCAAGTAA
>BBRT01000042.1 GCA_001417715.1 Candidatus Symbiothrix dinenymphae | reverse complement strand
GTGGGCAACTTGTAATAATCCTTGCGCTCCGTCTTGACTTTCAACTCTATGTTTTTGCTGTATTGATCCCGGGTACATAGTGTATCCATACTATTCTCCTGAGCCGCGACGGGTTTGGGTGAACCCGAATTCCATCTTACTCTTATCTCACTTTCGGGTGTCGGTGACTTATAAATCAGGAGGTCTTCCAGAACAAATAAAGACATCTTGGTATGGTTTGCTTCGCCCCAATCATCAAAAGGAGTAAATCCGGGAATGTTGGTCTTGACCTCTATTCTCCCATCACCCAGTATCTCATAGCCGGTGATTTCCGGCTTGTGCAGCTGCGGCTTCGTCATTGGAAGGCTCCCAAATTGAAAAGGAAAATATCCAGCCCATACCAACCACCCAACTTGGCGTCGCCTACCTTTCACTCTGATATTAAGGTTTGAAATATATCTATTGGGGCGCCATCTAACATTAGCATAACAATCCCAAAGATTCCCAGCGCTATACCTTATGGGGTATCTGTCTGCTTCTTCTGCTGTCAGCACCTCTATAGTTTCATCGGCTTTCGAACGTAATAACGAATTCACATCCACAAAAACTGGGTCGTTCACAAAACAAGCAAGTTCTATCCACTCAACACCACCATTGATTGAGTATTCTACTTTGATGGAATCTATCGGTGGCGTCATCCCCTTATACTTATAAAGAATATCAATATAATCATATTCCACCCATAGCTTCATCCCAAATTCGCCATTGTCAAAATCATGGTCATAAGCACCCTGCACCGACGCACCCTGCGCCGACGCACTCTTCACGCCACACATTGCGAACAGCACCATTCCTAAAAGTAATCTCTTTATCATATCTTTAAGTTTTTAAATTTCTTAATTATTACCTAACTCTTCCATCTTGCAGGCAATTTCTTTGCCTGCAAACGCTACTGCCAACAGTGCGATGCGTTTGTTTTCGCCTGCATAGCGCTCATAATAGCGGACTTTGCGAATTTGCGCCAATGCCTCGTCTATCAATTTATCGGTAGCTCCCTCAGCGGCATATTTAATCTCGGCAATCACAACCCGCTCCTGCCATGTCCACACGGCATCTATCCGCCCCTTGTCGGTGCACATTTCGGCATCTACCTTGAAGCCCAATGCATTCAGCCACAGCAGCAGCATGGAATGATAATACTTTTCATCGGTGCCCCACAACTGATACGGAATGTGCGCAAACATCGCTTGCATACTGCGCTCAAAAGGCAACGAATTGCCCGACACAAGTTGCTCCATCATTTGCCGACATCCTTCGTGTATCTCCGGCAAAGTCGTTTCGACATAACTTGCTAATAAATGGGTCGTTAGTGCCTTGTTCACCTCTTCATTGGGAACACCCAGCGTGTAGAGCATGGTGTCGTCAAACGGATTTTCTTCTACTTTTTTTATAGTCAAATAACCCGTCTGAAACATCAATGTTCGCGGATTTATCGCCTTAATATCAAAACTGTTAAAATCCGTAGCCTCCATCTGAATTGGCTCCAAAAGCGATTTCACATCATCGTGCTCTCTTAATATATTGACTATAAAAGTAGGCGACCCTGTTTCAAACCAGTGGTCTTCAAACTTTTGCAGGCGAAAAAACATCAAAGTAGAGAACGAATTATACACAAACGTTTCACCATCCCACGAATAGCCGTCATACCAATATTTGATTTTTCCGATTGCTTCCTGCTTGCTGCATTTGTACTTTTGCGCCAATCGCTCAATATAGGCATCAAAATAAGACTCCAACTCTGTCTGCGTATAGCCGCAAATAGTGGCAAATTGAGCATCCATTGTAATATCTAACAGATTGTTCAACCCTGAAAAGATGGAAACTTTGGAAAATTTGGATACGCCTGTCAAAAACACAAAACGCAAATGCTCATCGGCGGCTTTCATCACCTGATAAAAATCGTGAAGAATGGTGCGCATTTTGTCAGCCTTTTCCAAATCGTTCAAATGGTCGATGATTGGTTTATCATATTCGTCAACTAAAACGACTACTTGTTGCTTTTGGGATTGGTGCAGTTTGTGAATTAACTCTCTAAATCGGTAAGCTACATCTTCCGCTTCGAGCACGATTTCATACGCTTGCGCGACTTCCTTCAAAGACGCCATCAACGAACGAACCAAAGCCTCCGGCGTGTCAAATGCCATTCCCCCAAAATCCACGCGAATCACCGGATTAATCACCGTCCAATCCCAATTATTCTCAATCCACAGCCCCGTAAACAAGGCTTTGTTGCCTTTAAAGATGGCTTCCATCGTGCTCACCAGCAGCGATTTTCCAAACCGACGCGGGCGCGACAAAAAGAATGTTGTGCCGGATGTGATAAGACGGTGAATATCCTCCGTCTTATCAACATACAAGCAATCTCCATTGCGCAATTTCGCAAACGACTGTATCCCTATGGGCAATTCCTGTAACATATCTTTTCAGTTATCAGTTACCAGTTACCAGTTTCCCAGCGGTAACTGGTAACTGGTAACTGGAAACTGCGTTATTCTTTCACAATCCTTGCCATCAGGCGCTCTCCGTCGGTGGTTTCTACTGTCACCAGATGCACGCCCGGTGCCAAGCTTGCTACATTCACTTCTCTGTAGGCGGCATTCACCTCTTCCTCGCGCTGTTCCAAACGTCCTCCGGTGTCGTAGAGGCTGATGCTGCGCAGTATCTTGCCGTTCGCTGACACTACGCTTAGGCTGTTTTTCACTTTCGTGGGGTAGATGCGGATGTTTTCGCCCATGCTTAGCGAATGCAATGCTATCACGTGCGGCGCGCGCACTGCACCCAATATCGCATCGCTCTGATATTTCTCTTCCTGCATCACCTCGCGCACCACGCCCTTTGCCGTGTCAAACACTCGGAACGTGAGCGGCACATCTGCATCGCCTGCTACGGAGATGAACAGCATCCCTTTGTCGTTAGTCCTCGCCACACCGCGACATTCTTCGCCCGCAAACACGGCGACCTCTGCACGAGTGAGCAACTCCTCATTATCACGCACTTCGGCTATGATGCTCATGTTGCCGGAATATTGCGCTGCGCTGATTGGCTTCCAATGTGTCGGCTCGACGGTTGCGGTCGCCGCCGTTGCGGCGGTTGCGGTTGCAGCCGCTGTTGCCGATACATGGACGGTAGAAGACGGATTTGCCGGATAGTAGAATGTCTTTCCAACACCTGCTTTCGACCGATAGAGATAGCCTGTGCCGGCTTCCATATTCTCCATG